>NZ_PCZU01000241.1:56556-66409 GCF_002887785.1 Rhodococcus sp. ENV425 | reverse complement strand
CGACGACGGTGCGGCCCTGCGCATGGGCGTCGACGACCGCCGCTACCCGGCAAGGCGAACCCGGCCCCCACTCCGGGGGCGTGACGAACGCGAACCGATGCACCCGGCGATCCTCGCCGTCCCCCGTCAGGTGTTCGTGATCGTCGATCCGCAGCCCGAAGTGTTCGAAGGTGTGGACGGAGTCGGACAGCGACGGATCGCGGCCCGGCCACCTCATGACGGCGTCGGCGACGCCGTCGCGGGCAGCGCGCTCGACGAACAGGAGGGCCGGATGCTCCCCGCGTGACCCGGCGAGGTGCCGCGCGGCCCCGGCGACGTCGGTGGGCATCGGTTCGTGTCGATGCGTGGTGGCGGTATCGGTGGTCATCGGCGTGTCCTTTCGATCACCCGGTGTGGGCCGTGGTGTGCCGCCAGTCTGCGGGCGACCCCTGGAGACGGACATGTACTCGATGTCCATGTATGCGGCGGAACTTGTACTTCCAGTCCATGAGTGACCGGCGTTCTCGCCCCTACAGTTCGAGGAAACCGACGGAGGGAGAAGGACATGACCGCAGTGGAACTCGTACGAGGCGGGCCCGGACTCGAGCAGGCACGCCGCATCGTGACGGAAATCCCGGGCCCCCGGTCCCGCGAGCTGGCGCAGCGCCGCGCCGCCGCGCTGCCGGCGGGCCTGGCCAGTGGCGCCGAGATCTACGCGGCGGCGGGCGGCGGGGGTGTGCTCGTCGACGTGGACGGGAACTCCTTCATCGACCTCGGTTCCGGCATCGCCGTCACCACCGTCGGCAACTCCGCGCCGCGCGTCGTCGAACGTGCCACCGCGCAGCTGCAGCAGTTCACCCACACCTGCTTCCTCGCCACGCCGTACGAGCCGTACATCGAGGTTGCCGAGGTCCTCAACCGGCTGACCCCCGGAACCCACGCCAAGCGCACGGCACTGTTCAACACCGGCAGCGAGGCCGTCGAGAACGCCGTGAAGTACGCCCGCGCGGCGACCGGTCGTTCCGCCGTGGTCACGTTCGACCACGCCTTCCACGGCCGGACGCTGATGACGATGACCATGACGGCGAAGAACCAGCCCTACAAGCACTCCTTCGGTCCGTTCGCCCCGGAGGTCTACCGCGCGCCGATGGCCTACCCCTACCGGTGGCCGAGCGGGCCCGACCGCGCCGCGGACGAGGCGTTCGAGCAGTTCCGGCTGCTCGTCGACGCCCAGATCGGCGCGGACCAGGTGGCGTGCGTCGTCGTCGAACCCATTCAGGGCGAAGGCGGGTTCATCGTCCCCGCCGACGGATTCCTCCGCCGCGTCGCAGATTTCTGCCGGGACCGCGGCATCCTCGTCGTCGCCGACGAGGTGCAGACCGGCATCGCCCGCACCGGAGCATGGTTCGCCTGCGAGCACGAAGGCCTGGTGCCGGATCTGATCGTCACGGCGAAGGGACTCGCCGGCGGGCTTCCGCTCGCGGCCGTCACCGGCCGGGCCGAGATCATGGACCGCGCCCACCCGGGCGGCATCGGCGGCACCTACAGTGGCAACCCCGCGGCGTGCGCGGCGGCCCTCGGGGTGTTCGAGACGATCGAAGCGGAGCATCTGCTCGACCGGGCTCAGGAAATCGGCGCGCTGATGCTGCGGGAACTGCGCGACATCGGCACCCACCACCCCGTCGTCGGCGACGTCCGCGGACGCGGCGCCATGATCGCCGTCGAACTCGTCGAGCCCGGTACGACCACTCCCAACCGCGAGGCCGTCGCGGAGATCGTCCGGTACTGCCAGGCGCACGGGGTCCTCACCCTGACCGCCGGCACGTTCGGGAACGTGCTCCGTTTCCTGCCGCCGCTGTCGATCTCCGACGAGCTGCTCACCGAGGCGTTCTCGGTGCTGCGCGACGCGTTCGCCGCCCTCTGACCACCACCGCTCCCTACTCCGCGAGGACCAGCACATGACCACCACCGCACCCGCCCGCACGACCGGTCCGCTGCGACCGCTCGAACTCCTCGGCGCCGACACACTGCTCGACGCCGACGAACGCGACATCGCCGCCACCGTCCGCCGCTTCGTCGAGACCCGGCTCGTCCCCGAGGTCGGCGACTGGTTCGAATCCGCGACGCTGCCCAAGGAAGTGGCGAAGGAGTTCGGCGCCCTCGGCGTCCTCGGCATGCACCTGGACGGGTACGGCTGCGCCGGCACCAACGCCGTCAGCTACGGCCTGGCCTGCCTGGAACTCGAGGCCGGCGACAGCGGATTCCGCAGCTTCGTCTCGGTGCAGGGTTCGCTGTCGATGTTCTCCATCCACCGCTACGGATCCGACGAACAGAAGCAGGAATGGCTGCCCCGCCTGGCCTCCGGAGACGCCATCGGGTGCTTCGGCCTGACGGAACCCGACTTCGGGTCCAACCCTTCGGGAATGCGCACCCGCGCCCGCCGGGACGGTTCGGATTGGATCCTCACCGGCACCAAGATGTGGATCACCAACGGCAATCTCGCGGACGTCGCCACGGTGTGGGCCCAGACCGACGAGGGTGTCCGCGGGTTCCTGGTTCCCACCGACACACCCGGCTTCACCGCCAACAGGATTCACCGCAAGCTGTCGCTGCGGGCCTCGGTGACCTCCGAGCTGGTGCTCGACAACGTGCGCCTGCCGGGCTCGGCCGAGCTTCCCCTCGCCCGCGGCCTCGGGGCTCCCCTGTCGTGCCTCAACGAGGCCCGGTTCGGCATCGTGTTCGGCGCGCTCGGCGCGGCCCGGAACAGCCTCGAGACCGCGTTGGACTACGCCGCCTCCCGGGAGGTCTTCGACCGCCCGCTCGCCGCCTACCAGCTCACCCAGGAGAAGCTGGCCGACATGACGCTCGAGCTCGGCAAGGGCTTCCTGCTCGCACTGCACCTCGGCCGCCTCAAGGACGAGTCCGGTGTCACCCCCGAGCAGATCAGCCTCGGCAAGCTCAACAACGTGCGCGAGGCATTGGCCATTGCCCGCGAATGCCGGACCATTCTCGGCGCCAGCGGCATCACCCTCGAGTACTCGCCGCTGCGGCACGCCAACAACCTCGAGTCGGTGCTGACCTACGAGGGCACCAGCGAGATGCACCTGCTCTCGATCGGCCGCGCCCTGACCGGTCACGCCGCATTCCGCTGACCCGCACCGTCGAAGCGTCGAAGGGACACACGATGACGACACCCGTTCTGCTGCAGCACTACATCGACGGCGAGTGGTTCGACGGCGGGGCCGAGGCCCTGGCGAGCATCAGCCCCGCCGAGCCGGACGTCACCGTGGCCCGCGGTCGTGCGGCCACGGGCGACGACGTCGACCGGGCCGTGGCCGCCGCGCGCGCCGCGGCCCGGCCATGGGCGAGAACCCCGGCGCACGAGCGCGGTGCCGTCCTCGCCCGGGCGGCTGCCGTCGTCGAATCGTCCGCGTCGCAGTGGGGCGCGGAACTTGCCCGGGAGGAGGGCAAGACGCGGGGCGAAGGCGTCGCCGAGGTGCTCCGCGCGGCCCAGATCCTGCGCTTCTACGGCGGCGAGGGCGACCGGGAGGCCGGCGAGATGTTCGCCTCTCCCCGCCGCGGTGAGCAGATCCTGGTCGCGCGCAAGCCCGTCGGCGTGGTCGGGGTCATCACCCCCTTCAACTTCCCCATCGCCATCCCCGCCTGGAAGATCGCCCCGGCACTGACCTACGGCAACACCGTGGTGTGGAAGCCGGCGGGCACCGTGCCGCTGCTGGCCATGCGGCTGATGCAGGCCCTCGCCGACGCCGGCCTGCCGCCGGGGGTGCTCAACCTCGTCATCGGTGGCCGGGCGGTCGGCGCCGGCATCGCCGACCATCCGGGTGTCGACGCGCTGACCTTCACCGGTTCCACGGCGGTGGGCCGGAGCCTCGCGGCGGCGGGAGCCGCCCGGGGGGTGCCGGTGCAGGCGGAGATGGGCGGCAAGAACGCGGCGGTGGTGCTCGGCGACGCGGACCTCGATCTCGCCGCCGAACAGGTGCTGCTCGGCGCGTTCCGGTCGTCGGGGCAGAAGTGCACGGCGACCTCCCGGCTCATCGTCACCGACGACGTCGCCGACGAGTTCGTCGGTGAACTCGTCGCCCGGATCGGGAAGTGGACCGTCGGCAACCCCCTGGACGAGGACGTCCACATGGGTCCGGTGGTCGACGCCGCGGCGCGGGCGTCTATCCGGGCGGGGGTCGACGAGGCGGTACGCCAGGGTGCCCGAGTGTTGTGCGGGGGCCGGCCCTACGAGGACGGTGAACTGGCGGCCGGGTTCTACGTGCCGCCCACCGTGCTCGAGCTGCCCGGCACCCGGCTCGACGTGTGGCGCGAGGAACTGTTCGGGCCCGTACTGGCCGTATGCCGGGCGGCCGACGCCGAGACGGCGTTCGCGCTCGCCGACGACAGCGAGTACGGCTTGTCGGCGGCGGTGTTCACCCAGGACCTCACCCGCGCCCTCGGGGCGCTCGACGACCTGGACGTGGGCATCCTGCACATCAACTCCGAATCCGCCGGCGCCGACCCGCACGTCCCGTTCGGCGGCGCGAAGAAGAGCGGGTACGGCCCGAAGGAACAGGGCCGCGCCGCACGGGAGTTCTTCACCCACACCACGACCGTCTACCTTCGCGGCGGGAGGCCGATCGCATGAGCAGGGGCGCACTCGACGGCATCGTCGTCGCCGACTTCACCCGGGTCCTCGCCGGCCCCTACGCCACGATGATGCTCGCGGACATGGGTGCCGAGGTCGTCAAGATCGAACGTCCCGGCACCGGCGACGACACCCGCGCGTGGGGACCGCCCTACGACGACGAGGGCTCGGCCACGTACTTCAACTCGGTGAACCGCAACAAGACCTCCGTGGTCCTGGACCTCGCGTCGGAGGACGGCCGCGCCGAGGCCCGCCGGCTCGTGGCGCGCGCGGACATCGTGGTCGAGAACTTCCGGGCGGGCACCATGGAGCGGCTCGGCCTGGGCTACGACGAGCTGCTCGACGTGAACCCGGGGCTGATCTATTGCTCCGTCACCGGGTTCGGGAGCGGGGACGGAGCGGCACTGCCGGGCTACGACCTGCTCGTGCAGGCCGTCGGTGGGCTCATGAGCATCACCGGACCCGAGGCCGGTACGCCGACGAAGGTGGGTGTCGCGGTCGTCGACGTGCTCACCGGCCTGCACGCCCTCGCCGGCATCCTCGCCGCTCTGCATCATCGGGAGCGCACCGGCGAGGGGCAGCGCATCGAGACCAACCTTCTTTCCGCGCTCCTGTCGTCGCTCGTCAATCAGGCGTCGGCGTACCTCGGTGCCGGGGTGGTGCCCGGAATCCTCGGAAACCGGCACCCCAGCATCGCCCCGTACGAGGTGTTCACGACCAAGGACCGGCCGCTGGCGCTGGCGGTGGGCAACGACAAGCAGTTCACGCGGCTCGCCGAGACGATCGGCGCGCCGGAGCTGGCCACCGATCCGCGCTTCCGCAGCAACCCGCTGCGCGTCGCACACCGCGAGGAACTGTGCGCCGAGATCACCTCGATCCTCGTCACGGCCGGGGCCGACCACTGGTACGACGAACTCTCCCGCGTGGGTGTTCCGGCCGGACCCATCAACGACGTCGCCGAGGCATTCGAGTTCGCCCGGCGTCTCGGCCTCGACGCCGTGGTGTCCGTGCCGGGAAGCGCCACGCCGCAGGTCGGCAATCCGTTGAGCTTCTCCAGGACTCCGGTCCGGTACCGTTCGGCCCCGCCACCCCTGGGTGGAGCCGCGGACTGACCGGCAGGAACCGGAGGAGTGCCCGTCCCGTCGCGTCCGGCCGCGGCGGGACGGGCGTCGTGCCGCACCGAACCGAACGGCGGGCGCCTCCGTCGTCCGTCCCCTCCCTCGATCAGGGATGCGCGACGGCGCGATCCTCGGGGGCGGGAACGGTGGCTGCGGGCCGTCGCAGACCGAAGGACTCGAAGCCGACGACGTACAGGAGCGTCACCAACGCGAACAGGTCCATGAATCCGAGGGCGTTGCCGTGCAGGCCGCCGGCGACGGCCGGCTCGTGGAGCACGATCTCGGCGATCACGTAGTAGTACAGGACGAACGTGGTCACGGCGAGGGCGAACGTGATCGCTGCGCGGGACAGCAGGTTCACCACGGCCCCGCCGCCCGTCGGCCTGTTACCGAAGGCGTTGGCCCACAGAATCATCCATGCGACCCAGCACACGCCCAGCTGGGCCGGGAACTGATCGAGCGGGAAGCCCGGTTCGGCTGCCGTGCCGGGTCCGACGAGCACCGCACACACCGCACGCAGTGCCGCGAACAGCACGGTGCCGAGCGCGATGTTGCCGACCGTCGAGACCAGTGCGACCCGCATGCGGCTGCCGGCGAGCCGCCACGGCCAGTTCTCCCAGGTCTGTCCGGTGAGCACGATCGCGACGATGATCGAGTAGTACCAGCCGAGCAGTGTGTCGATGCCGACCAGGGCTGTGCCCTCCCGAACCGTCTCCGAGACCGCGGGTACACCCAACACGAGATAGAGCAGTGCGGTGGGGACGAGGAGGGAGACGATCTCGCAGGCGCCGACCCACGGCTGTTTCAGGCCCAGATCGGTCCACGGCCAGTGTCCCCAGTTGAGCACCACCAGGACCCACGTGGAGAAGCCGAACAGGACGAACAACGCGCCCGTGAAGTAGCCCAAACCGTCGGGACGCGCGGCCGCGTAGTCGGGATACAGGTGGCCGATTCCGCTCGCCAGGGCATACGTGACAACGACGGCGAAAGCCGATGCTGCGCCGAGGAACGCAATGCCGCGCCAGGGTTGCCGTAGCCGGTCGAATCCCCAGAGTTCGAGGTTGAATCCGGCCCACACGACGAACAGCAGGGCCCAGAACAGGGCGGCGTTGAACGGCAGCGGATACAGGTCGAACGGGCTGAGCCGCGGGTCGGCGAGCAGATACCACGCCGCGACGGAGGCGGTGGTGATCACGGCGGTGTTGGCGACACCGAATCCGAGCCACCCCGGGGACGTGTCGGCGTGCGAGCGTTCGGGCATGGGGTACCGAAACCTTCTGTGATGCCCTCGAAACGAGGGGCGAGGGGAACGTCGTCCGAGGAGATCGGTGAGTGGTGTGGTGGCCGGAGTCGGCTGCCGGATCGCGGACCGTGTCCTCGAGGGTTCTTCGTCAGCTCCGCCGGCGCAGTTCGGGACCGGCCGTGGGAGCGTGGAGCATCGGAGTGTCCTTCCCGTGAGAATGTGACTCGGAGCACACTCGAAACGATCGCGCGTCACAACTGTTGCGCCGCGTTGCATCCCCCGCTCGGGTCCGGATCGTCCGCCACGGCCGCCCGGCATCTCCCGGACCTCGACGGCCGCTCACCACTCCGGCCGGGTGTGGATCGAGTCGAGGTCGCAGCGGTCAGCCGAAATGTTGGCTACAATTATGTACATGACGACTCTTCCGGTGGCCGAGGCGCGGGCGCAGTTCTCCCGTCTGGTCGACGAGGCCGAGCGCACCCACGAGCGGTTCGAGATCACCCGAAATGGGCACCGGGCCGCGGTGCTGCTCGGCGCCGACGACTACGACGCGCTGCGCGAGACCATTGCCGTGCTGGCCGAGAAGTCCCTGCTTGCCGACCACCTCACGGGAATGGCCGAGATCGAGGCCGGGGACAGCCTCGATGCCGCATCCCTCGCCGAGATCATGTCCGCGGGCAAGCCCGACGACGAGTGAGCGTCCCCGGCGAGCCCTACACCCTGATCGTGGCCCGTACCGCTGCCCGTGCGCTCGAGCGGACCCTGCCCGAGAAGGTCGCCGCCGCTGTGTACGAGTTCCTCACCGGACCCCTCCTCGAAAACCCGCACCGGGTCGGCAACGAACTCGCCCCACCGTTGGCACCGGCCTGCTCCGCCCGCCGCGGCTCCTACCGGGTGCTGTGCCTGATCGACGAGAACACCCGCCAGGTCCGAGTCACCGCGATCTCCCACCGCGCCGACGCGTACCGCACCTGAATCGTCCGGGGCGCGGCCGAGATGAGGATCTCGTCGAGGCGCTGCGACCGGACGTCGGCACCTATCCGCCACGGCCGTCCAGCATCTCCCGGGCCTTGACGGCCAGCCACCACTCCACCCGGGTGTGGATCGAGTCGAGGTCGCGGCCGGTGAGTTCGGTGATGCGGGCGAGCCGGTTCCGCAGGGTGTGCCGGTGGATGCCCAGCGCGGCGGCGGTGCTCTCGGCCTGGCCGTTGCGCTCGAGGTACGCGGCGAGGGTCTCGACCAGTCGTCCGCTCGATCCGTGCTTCGCGTCGTAGGCATCGAGTGCTTCGAGGCCGGTGCGGGCGATGGCCTGCAACGCGTCCGGATCCTGCATGCCCAGCAACACCGAGAAGGTGCCGAGCTCGGCGAACGCCACCGGTGTCCGGCCCCCGTTCCGCGCTGCCCTGACCGCCGAAAGAGCCTGCTGCACACTGGTGTTCGCGTCCTTCACGCCGCACGGCCCCCCCAGCCCGCACCGGACCGGCCGGCCGAGCTGCGCGCGGACCCGGTCCTGGACCCGGGTCGCGATCTCGCGTGCCCGGTCGGCCGGCAGAACCACGGCGACATCCGCGCCGACCGAGGCCGCCAGATGGGGTACGCCCTCCGCGGCGAGGACTGCGCCGACCTGCCGTTCCGCCGGCAGCAGCGGGCCGACCTCCGTCAGCACGGCGACGGCGACGGTGTCGGTCGGTTCGAACCCGAAATAGCGGAGCAGGCCGGCGTCCATGCGTTCGGGTGCGTCGAAGAGTGTCCGGGTGACGACGGCCCGCAGCCGCTGTTCTGCGCTCTGCACCTTCGCGGGCTTGCCGAGCTCGATGGAGATCAGCGACACGGCGTGGGCGAGGAGCAGACGGTCGGCCGGCGGGAGCGGCTCCGCGGTGCCGACGGCGAGGTATCCGTAGAGGTCCTGGGCCGCCGCGATGCTCTGAACGGTGTAGTGCCCCGCGGCGTCGGCCAGCACCTTGCTCATCTGCCGCCGCCGCGGAGATCGGGACGCCGACTCCGCCACCCCGCGCGCATGCCGGACCGCCCGCGTCGTGTCGGACCCGTATTCGGCGAGTACGCGATCGTCGGCGTCGACGACGGCGACGGCTCCGGCGAGGGCCTGACCGAGCGCGGTCACGACCGCGGGCACACCCCCGCGCAGTGTGGCCCGGGCCAGCCGCTCCTGCTGATCGACGACCCGCTGCACCGCGCGGACCTGGTCGGCGGTCAGTTCGTCGATGACCGCCCGGGTGATGGCGATGAACGGCGTCGAGGCGGGCACGGCGAGCACCGGGAACCCCAGCGCGTCACCCGCGGCGCGCAGACCGTCGGGCACGCGGTCGAACCGGGTGCCGGTGTCGAACGCCAAGGCCACGCAGCCGGCCCCCACCAGACCCTGGAGGTACGCGAACTGCTCGTCGGCGCCGGCGCCGATCTCCAGTCCGGTGGTCATCACGAGCTCTCCACCCGAGAGCCACGGGGTGGGGTCGGGAAGCTCGATCGGATGCGCCCACTCGATGACACGGTCGGCTCCGTCGCGACCCGCCACGAGAGTGAGCCCGAGCTCCGGCAGCGTCGTGAGCCGACGCACGGTGATGGCCATGATGACGATCCTTCCCCGCACCGGGCGGCTAGGAGGTGGGGTGTTCGGCGAGGACCTCGAGGGCCAGATGCACGTCGGTGACGTCCCGGGGGGAACGCAGGGACCGGCCCAGCAGGTCCTCGACTCGTTTCACCCGGTGCCGCACGGTATTCGGATGCAGGTTCAGCTCCCGCGCCGTCCGCCCCACGTCCAGGTCCCGGGCCAGGTGGAGCACGAGGAAATCGACCAGGTCGTCGTGGCCGTCGAGCAGTGGGGCCAGGACCGCGGTGGCGCGC
>NZ_PCZU01000241.1:42331-56527 GCF_002887785.1 Rhodococcus sp. ENV425 | reverse complement strand
CCCGCCAGCAACCAGTCCGCGAGGCTTACGTCCTCGAAGCGCTGGGTGCTGCGGCCGAGCCGTTCCGCGGCCCGTCGCGCCCAGCGCGCCTCGCGCAGTTTGTCGGGCCCGCGCGCGGGATCGGTGAACGGCTCGCTCGAGCCGCACGTCAACCCCTGCGGAAGGTTGTTCGACCAGGAGTCGAGAGCCTCCGCCCGGGCGGGGACCACTCCGACGAGGCCCCCCTCGCCCCGGGCGAGCAGCAGGGTCAGCCCGATGTCGCGGGCCAGCCCGGACACGTCCGTTTCGACGGCATCGAGCAGCGAGTTCGCCCGGAACACCCATCGGCGGTTGTCGTAGTCGGGTGCGGCGGACAAGGCCAGCATCCGCATATCGGGCTCGGGGCCGAACCGCAGCATCTCGAGCTGGTCCAGGACGGTGTCGGAATCGGCCGGATCGCCCGACGCCAGCGCCCGCACCAGTGCGGCGTGCCGCGCGCGGTTCTCGATGGTGGCGCGCTGGCGGGTGCGTTCGATCGTGTTGAGCAGCCTCAGCGACACCTCGACGGCGGGCGCGGTGAGCGGATCGGTGAGTTCGTTGCTCTTGGACGCGAGGGCGAACCAGTAGTGCTGGCCGCCCGGCGAGATCGAGTGCGCGCTCACCGACCATCGGCCCACCCGGAACAGCAGCCGGCCGTCCCGGCCGCGCAGCTGATTGCGGATCAGGTGCACCGGTGCGCCACCCGCCGAGGCCACGACGTCGCCGACCTCGTTGTAGAGGACCACGCTGCTGCGGAGCAGCCCGGCGAGCCGGGCCACGAGGTCGGCCTCCGGGGACTCGGCCGTCATCGCCTCGAGCAGGTGGTTCTGCATCTGCAGCGTGCGGCGCAGCAGCATCGAGTCCTGCGCCTGCGCCGCGGCGTTGACGCGTCCGACCACCTCCATGAACGGCAGTTCCGGCGGGATCGCCACCACGGCGAACCGATGGCGCTCGGCCTCGTCGAGCAGGGGCCGGGGGACGTCGTCGGTGATCACCCCGACGCCGTACCCGAGCGCGGCGATGCCGGACCCCACGAGCTCGCGGATCAGTTCGCGATAGGCCTGCTGCGGGTGCTCGTGGCCGGGGAAGCGCGAGCCGGTGGTGAGCATCATCGACCCCGGCCGCAGCCATCGGGTCGGGTTCTCGATCTCGATCGGGTGCGCGCCGGTGATTCCCACGTTGGGGTCGGCATCGGTCGCCAGCCGGAGCCCGAGGTCGGGTTCGAGCAGCAGGTCGACGAGCCGGAAACGGTCCGGAAGCATGCCCGACATCTTTCTCCCATGGGTGTGAAGATCTCCAACGATTCGGGGAACTCGATTCACTTTCTCCAATTGATGGCCCCGCGACCAGGCCGAATACTGAGTTCCACCCGACCCAGGAGTATGACGATGATCACATCCCGCAATCCCCACCTGCGCGTCGCCGTGGACGTCGGAGGCACCTTCACGGACGTGTGCATCTTCGACGAGAGCGCATCGACCACCCGCATCGCGAAGGTTCCCTCGACCCCGGACGATCCCATGCGCGCCGTGATCGACGGTGTGCGCACCGCGGGCATCGACCTGACCGAGGTGACCCTGTTCTCCCACGGCACCACCGTCGCGACCAACGCGCTCATCACCCGCAACTTCCCGCCCGCGGCCCTCGTCACCACCCGCGGGTTCCGCGACGTGCTCGAGATCCGCGACGGCACCAAGGACGAGTTGTGGGACACGTACGTCGACGTCGGCACCCCCTACATCCGCCGCCGTGATCGGTACGAGGTCACCGAACGCATCGACTACGCCGGCGAGGTCGTCACCCCGCTCGACGAGTCGGAGGTCCGGGAGATCGCCCGCATCCTGCGCCGCAAGAACATCAAGACCGTCGCGGTGTGCCTGATCAACAGCTACGTCAACAGCGCACACGAGCAGCGCGTGCGGGCACTGCTCGAGGCCGAGCTGCCCGACGTCACCGTCTCGACCTCCAGCGAGATCCTCCCCGAGATCTTCGAGTACGACCGCGCCTCCACCACCGTCGCCAACGCCGTGCTCGCACCCCTGGTCAGCGGGTATGTCAATCGGCTCGAAGCGCAGCTGCGCACCGACGGATACGACGGCGACCTGCTCCTGCTCCATTCCGGCGGGGGCTCGATGACCCCCGCGATGGTGGAGAAGTATCCCGTCCGGCTCGCCGCCTCCGGCATCGCCGCCGGCGCGATCGCCGTGGCCGACATCGCCACCCGCTGCGGATACCCCAACGCGATCGGCCTGGACATGGGCGGTACCAGCACCGACATCTCGCTCGTCTACGACGGCGAGGTCCGCACCACCAAGCAGTGGCAGGTCGAGTACGGCTTCCCCATCTCCTTCCCCAGCATCGAGGTGCTCACCATCGGCGCCGGCGGCGGATCGCTGGCCTGGCTCGACGAGGCAGGCTCGCTGCGCAACGGGCCGCAGTCGGCCGGCGCCTCCCCCGGACCCGCCTGCTACCTGCGCGGCGGCACCGAGCCGACGAACACCGACGCCAACGTGCTGCTCGGCCGCCTGGGCACCACCCTCATCGGCGGCGGCCTCACCCTGGACGTGGCGGCCGCGGAGAACGCGATCAAGCAGAGCGTGGCCGGACCGCTCGGTCTCGACGCCGACACCGCGGCCGGCAACATCATCCAGGTGGCCAACGCCAACATGGCGGATGCGGTGCGGCTGTTGTCCATTCGGCGCGGCTACGATCCGCGCGACTTCGTCCTCGTCGTCTGCGGCGGCGCGGGCGCCCTGCACGGCGCGGCCCTCGCGAAGGAACTGTCCATTCCGACCGTCGTGGTGCCGCCCCATCCGGGCATCACCTCGGCGCAGGGGTGCCTGCTCGTCGACATCCGGCACGACCTGTCGGCCATGTTCCAGGGCCGCGTCGACGAGGTCGACACCACCGCGCTCGAGCGCGAATTCCTGCGGCTCGAGCAGGAGGGCACGCAGCGTCTCCGCCACGAGGGGGTCGAACCCGAACGGATGGTCCTCGATCGTCATATCAGCATGCGCTACGCGGGGCAGTGGCGTTCGCTCACCGTCGCGGCCGGCAGCGGCCCCGGCTTCCTCGCGGAGGCCGTCGAGCGGTTCCACGAGGAGCACGAACGGGACTACTCGTTCCGGCGCGACGACACGCCCGTGGAGATCTACCAGATCGGGCTGCGCGCGGTGGGCACCACGCCGAAGCCGAACTTCCCGCGCACCTCCGAACCCACCACCGCGGAGCCGGCGCCCGTCGAGCGGCGCAACGTCTACTTCGACGAGGCGCGCGGCCGGCTCGACACCCCCGTCTTCGACCGCGACACACTGGAATTCGGTACGCGCATCCCCGGCCCGGCCGTGATCACCCAGCTCGACTCCACCACCGTCGTCCCCCCGGGGACCACCGCCACGATCGACGAGTGGGCGAACATCCGCATCGACATCCAGGAGACCCGATGACCACCACGTCCCCCACCCTCGATCCGGTCACCTTCGAGGTCCTCAAGAACGCGTTCGCCACCTCGGTCGACCTGATGTCCGAGCAGATCCTGCGCACCTGCTACTCGTTCGTCATCTACTCGCGGGACTTCTCCTCCGCGCTCTGCGACGCCGAGGGCAACACCGTGATGCAGGGCAGCCAGGACATCGCGGTCCACGTGGGCACCCTCCACTTCCAGTGCAAGGCCGTGCTCGAGGAATTCGGCTCCGACATCAACCCCGGCGACATCTTCATGGTCAACGACCCCTACCGGGGCGGCACCCACCTCAACGACGTCAGCTTCGTCCGGCCCATCTTCGCCGACGGCGTCCTCATCGCCTTCGCGCAGAACAAGGGCCACTGGGCCGACATCGGCGGCAGCGTCCCCGGGTCGTTCGACGTGACCGCCACCGAGCATTTCGGTGAGGGCCTGCGGATCACCCCGGTCCGGGTGTGGCACGAGGGCCGATTCCTGGCGGACGTCGCGAAACTGCTCGTCGCGAACACCCGGTCGCCGGAGATCAGCATGGGCGACCTGCACGCCCAGGCGGAGGCCACGGGCGTGTGTGAACGCGAAATCCACCGACTCGTCGACAAATACGGGCGCGGCACCGTCACCGACGCGATGCGCGAGGTCCAGGACTACGTCGAGCGCATCGTGCGCAGCCGGGTCGCCGACCTGCCGGACGGCACGTGGACCACCGAGGACTACCTCGACTCCGATCCCGCCCGGCCCGAGGGGCTCGTCCCGATCCGCGTCACCATGACGATCGAGGGCGACCAGCTCAGCTACGACCTGACCGGCAGCGCACCGGCGGTCGCCAGCTTCCTCAACAGCGGCTACGGCACCGCGTTCTCCGGGATCGTGGCGGGCACCAAGTCGTTCTTCCCCGACGTGCCGCTGAACTCGGGCCTGTACAACGCGATCCGCACCGACCTCGGACCGGAGGGCACCGTCGTCAACGCGGGCTGGCCGCACGCGGTGACCGGGTTCTGCTCCGGTCCCTACGAGAAGATCATGAACGCGATCTTCGAACTGTGGTCGAAGGTCGTGCCCTCCCGCGCCATCGCGTGCTCGTTCAACCTCGAGTACCTGCTCGTCGGCGGCCGCGACGCCCGCACCGACGACCGGCCGTTCTTCATGTGGTACGACTGGATGGCCGGCGGCTGGGGCGGACGCAGCTCGAAGGACGGATCGAGCGCCACCGCACCGGTGTTCGGTATCGGCCTGGCCGTGCAGCCGTGCGAGGGACAGGAACGCCTCACCCCCGTGCTGACCAGCGAGCACGCCATCATCACCGATTCCGGTGGACCCGGGGAATACCGCGGCGGGTGCGGCCTGTCCAAGGGCGGCATCCTCACCGACAGCGACAGCAGCGTGATGTCGTACTGCTGTGACCGTTCCCGCTCGGTCACCTGGGGCATCGAGGGCGGCCTGCCGTCCATCCCGCACGGTGTGTGGCTCAACCGCGGCACCCCCGAGGAGCGCTTCCTCGGGTCCGTGTTCTCGAATGTGCCCGTCCAGTCCGGAGATTCGTTCGAGCGGCCGTCGGCGGGCGGTGGTGGCTACGGGGATCCGCTGCAGCGGGACCCGGACGCCGTGCTCGAGGACGTGATCGACGGATATGTCTCCGTCGAGCGCGCCGCCCTGGACTACGGCGTCGTCGTCGTGCCGGTGGACCCCGAGATCGACCGCTACGAGCTCGACCACGACGCCACCGAGCGCGTCCGCGAGGAGATCCGCGTGTCGCGCAAGGGCTGGCTCGACGAGGACCCCGAAGCCGTCGCCGCCCGCTACCGCAGCGGTGAGCTGTCCATGCTCGACCTCGTGCGCCGCTACGGCGTGATCGTCGACTGGGGTACCGGCGAGCTGCTGCCCACCACCACCGCCCAGTTCCGCGATCTGCTGCGGACCCGCTCCGTCGCGCACTGGTCCTGAAGCCCGTGCGGGGCAGTGTCACCGCTGCCCCGCAACGGGTTTCGCGCTCTCCACCCTCCCTCGAAGCTCCCCTGCCGAACCTCCCGCCCCCGGTGCCGCGGGCGGTCGTGCGCCCCTGCGCCGGTTCGGATTCCCTCCCCCCGAGAGGCGACCCCATGTCCGATCACCTCACCGAATCTGCTCCCGGATCCCCCGCGGAGCGGGAAATCGTGCCCGAATCCGGGCGTCTGTCCCGCTGGTCGCTGACGATGGCCTGGTGGGCCATGTTCAGCGCCATGTTCTGGCTCTACATCGCGGTTGCCTCGGCCGGCGCGGTCGGGGTACCGGCCACCCTCGCCGGGATGGCTGCCTCGATCGCCACCTTCGGCGTCGTCAATCTGGTGCTCTCCCGCTATGCGATCCACACCGGCCTGTCGGTCGAGCTGCTGTCCCGGCGCATGTTCGGCGCCGTCGGCTCACTGCTCGCCCCGGCGCTGTTCGCGGCCACCGCGCTCTACTACGGGGTCTTCGAGGGTTCCATCGTCGCCGTGGCTCTGCAGGAGTACTTCGGCGGCGACATCAGGCTGTGGTACCTGCTCTGCACGGTGTACATGATTCCCGTGGTGATCGGGGGTGTCGCCGCGTGGCTCGACAAGCTCAACGGGATCCTGCTGCCGTTCTATCTCGTCGGCATGGTCGCCGTCGTGGTGGCCGCGACCGTGCGCCAGGGCTACCCCACCGGATGGCTCACCGCCACGGTGGCATCGGGTCCGCTTCCGGGCTGGCTCACCGCCTACCTCGTCTACATGGGCGTCTGGGTGCTGATGATGTACACCTTCGACTACGCGAGGCTCGGTCGCCGCACCGACGCCGCCTTCCACGGCACCGTCACCTTCGGCTGGGTGTTCTATGCGCTGACCTTCGGTGTGAACGGGCTCGTCGGCCTCTATCTCCTCGGCGCCTGGGACATCGCCGGAACCGAGACCGGCGTGGTCGAGGCGGTCGTCGGCTCCCTCGGCTTCGCGGGGGTGCTGCTGATCATCGTGTCCCAGACCCGCATCAACTCGGCCAACTTCTATCTCGCCTCCACCAACCTCCAGGTGTTCGTCCACCGGGCACTGCGCATCGACGTGCCCCGAGCGGTGTGGGTGGTGGTCACCGCCGTGCTCGCATACCTGCTCATGCTCACCGACGTGCTGGGGTACCTGCTGCAGGCCCTCGCCTGGCAGGGCGTGCTGATCACCGCCTGGGTGGCGATCGCGGTGGTCTACGTGCTGCGGGATCGGGGCCACGCCATGCCCCGCACCGCGTCCGGTGGGGCGCTGGCGTGGCTGATCTCCTCGGTCGCCGGCATCGCGCTCACCGTGCAGGAGGTCAGCGCGACGTGGGCGCAGCTCGCCCCGGTGGTGACGGTGCTGCTGGCCGCGGGCAGCTACGTGCTGCTCACCCCGCGGGTGACGGATCGTGCGCCCTCGGAACCCGAGGCGGCGCAGGGACCCGAAACGTCGCAGGCACCCGAGGCGGCGCCGGATGAGGCGCAGCCGGTCTGAATCCGGCGGACAATCGCCCCGACGGCGGGTGTGACCCACGATTGTGTACATCACGGACATGTCGTGGGTCACATCACGGCCATAGTGTTCTCCCATCCGAGCGACAGCGCCGCCGTAACGCCGGAACCGGCACACGACGGCGGCCGCACATCAGGTCTCGAAGGGAGTGCCGTGCATACCGATCCACCGGCCGAAAGGTCCGACACCCTGGGCCACGCGCTGAAGAAGCGCCATCTCACCATGCTGTCCATGGGAGGGGTGATCGGGGCCGGGTTCTTCGTGGGGATCAGCGCGATCATCGGTCAGGCCGGCCCCGGCGCCATCCTCACCTGCCTGATCTGTGGGCTCATCGTCTTCCTGGTCATGCGCATGCTCGGGGAGATGGCCGTCGCCAAGCCCTGCACCGGCTCGTTCACCGAATACGCCCGCGACGCCATGGGCAACTGGGCAGGCTTCGCCACCGGCTGGCTGTTCTGGTACTTCTGGGTGGTCGTCGTCGGGATCGAGGCCGTGGTCGGGGCCACCCTGCTCGGCCGCTGGCTCCCCGGCGTGCCGCTGTGGCTGATGGCCGCCGGCCTGCTGCTGATCATGACCGTCGTGAACCTGTTGTCGGTCGGCAACTTCGGCGAGGCCGAGTACTGGTTCGCCGGGATCAAGGTCGCGGTGATCATCGCGTTCCTCGTCCTGGCCGGTCTCTACGTGCTGGGCGTCTGGCCCGGGGCCGAGCTGTCCTTCGGCAACCTGACCGCACACGGCGGCTTCCTGCCCCACGGCTTCACCCCCGTCATGGTCGGGGTGGTCGCCGTCATCTTCTCGATGACGGGGGCCGAGCTCGTCACGATCGCCGCGGCCGAGTCGAAGGAGCCGGCCGCGGCGATCCGCCGCGCCACCAGCACCGTCGTGTTCCGGATCCTGGCGTTCTTCGTCGGCGCGACGTTCCTGCTCGTGACCATGCTGCCGTGGGACAGCTATGTCGTCGGCGAATCCCCGTTCGTGGCCGCCCTCGACGTCCTGGGCATCCCCGGGGCCGCCGAGATCCTCAACTTCGTGGTGCTGGTCGCCGTGCTCTCGTGCCTGAACTCCGGGCTCTACACCGCCTCGCGCATGCTGTTCGTGCTCGGTGCCCACCGCGACGCACCCGCGTGGATGACGGCCGTCAACTCCCGCGGTGTCCCGCTGAAGGGCGTGCTGTCGTGCACGTTCGTCGGATACGTGTGCATCGTTGCGGCCTACGTCTGGCCCGACACGATCTTCCTGTACCTGGTCACGTCGTCCGGTGCGATCTGCCTGTTCGTGTACATCATGATCTGCCTGTCGGAGCTGGTGCTGCGCCGCCGCTGGGAACGCACGTCGCCGGAGATCCTGCAGTTCCGGGTGTGGCTCTACCCGGTCCTGCCGGTCGTCGTCACGGCGGTCATCGTCGCGATCCTCGTCGGCATGTGGTTCACCGGCGCCCGCGCCGAACTGGTGCAGTCGCTGATCGCGCTCGCGGTCATCGTCGCCGCGTACCACCTCAAGACCCGGTACCTGCGCCGGCGCGGGGGCGAACGGGCCACCCCGCCGGGGGAGAGGGCGCTGGCCCGGGCGATGCACGTCGACGCGGAGCCGCGACCCGGCGGGCCGCAGCCCGCCCCCTCGGGCAATCCGGCCCACTGACGATCCGCTCCGCGCCGCCGGCTGCAACGACAGCCGGCGGCGCGGTGTTGTGCTCGGAGGACAACACCCCGTCGGAACTCGAGCCCGCGAGGCCGTAGTCGGGACGTGATCCCCGTCACTACCGTTGTGGTCAGCCGAAGAGAAAAGGACCGACGGTAGTGACGATCGAATATCTGGTGTGGCACCGCGAATCGGACCGGCCCTGCGTGCGGGACGACGACCGGGAACTCACCTACGCCGAATTTGCCCGCAGAGTCGACGGTTTCGCGGCGCAACTCCAGCAGCACGGGATCGCTGCGGGTGACGTCGTCGCGGTGATGCTGCCGAACCGGGCCGAACTCCTCGTCGCCCTCATGGCGGCGTGGCGGCTGGGTGCGACGGCCACCCCCGTCAATCCCGCGTTCACCGCGACCGAGGCCGAGTACCAGATCGACGATGCGGGAGCCGTACTCGTCCTGGGCGCCGGTCCCGACACCCCGTCGGGCGGCCGCCCGCTGATCCACGTGGACGACATGGCTACCGCCCCGCCGGCCGGATGGTCGGCCGGCGCCGATCCCCGTCCCGACGACACCGCCCTGCTGATCTACACCTCCGGCTCGACCGGCCGCCCGAAGGGCGTGCAGCTCGCCCACGCGAACCTGCAGTTCATGGCCGACTCGTTCCGCACGCACCTGCAGCTGACCGAGGCCGACCACTGCCTACTGATCCTGCCGCTGTTCCACGTCAACGCGATCGCGGTCAGCTTCCTGGCGCCGATCCTGGCCGGGGCGCAGCTCAGCATCACCGGCAGGTTCTCCCCGGCCCGGTTCTTCGACGACGTGGCACGGCTGCGGCCGACCTACTTCTCGGCCGTGCCCACCATCTACGCCCTGCTAGTCTCCCAGCCGCTGGACACCCCGGTGGACACCTCGTCGCTGCGCTTCGCGATCTGCGGCGCGGCCCCGATCTCGAAGGAACTTCTCGATCGGGTCGAGCAGCGCTTCGGCCTGGTCGTGGTCGAGGGCTACGGGCTCACCGAGGGCACCTGCGCGTCGGCGTGCAACCCGATCGACGGCCCCCGCAAGCTCGGCACCGTCGGCCCCGCGCTGCCCGGCCAGCAGATCGCCATCGCCGGACCCGACGGGCGGCACCTGCCGGCCGGGGCCACCGGCGAGGTGCTCATCAAGGGGCCCAACGTGATGCGCGGCTATCTCGGCCGACCCGAGGAGACCGCCCGCACCGTCGTCGACGGCTGGTTGCACACCGGCGACGTCGGCCGGCTCGACGAGGACGGATACCTCACCCTCGTCGACCGCATCAAGGACATGATCATCCGCGGCGGGGAGAACCTGTATCCCAAGGAGATCGAGAACGCCCTGGCCACGCACCCCGCGGTCCTCGAGTCCGCCGTGATCGGCGCGCCGCACGAGGTGTACGGCGAGGTTCCCGTCGCGTACGTCGTGACCTATCCCGAGCGGACCGTCACCGACTCCGAACTGCTCGCCCACCTCTCCGAGCGGCTGACGAGGGTCAAGGTGCCCGCCGAGGTGCACGTCGTCGCCGCCCTGCCGCGCAACCCCGTCGGCAAGATCGACAAACCCGGCCTGCGGCGCAGCCACGGTGCTCCCGTGCACGCCTGACCGCTCCCGAGGACACCACAAGCTCCACCCCGACTCGCCGGCCCCGGGCCGGTGGGGCGGCAACCCCTACCCGAAAGGCGAATTCCCATGGGTTTCAAGACCGGCCACTTCCCGGAAGTGGACCCCGCCACGTTCCGCGACCTCCCGTTCCGGGATCGGTTGCGGGCCATGTCGACCCACTGGGTCGACTACGGATTCGGCACGCCGAAAATGGTGCACACCGTCTACATCCTCAAGCTGCTGTTCCTCTACATCGGCGCCGGCACCGCCCTGGCGACGCTGACCTCGGGCCTGTCGTGGCTCGACGTCTCGTCGTGGTGGAACCAGCCGATCGTCTACCAGAAGCTGATCCTGTGGACCGTGCTGCTCGAGGCGCTCGGTCTCGCCGGGTCGTGGGGTCCGCTCGCCGGGCACTTCAAGCCGATGACCGGTGGCTTCCGGTACTGGCTCAAGCCCGAGACGATCCGGCTCCCACCGTGGCCGGGCAAGGTGCCCGGCACGTCCGGTGACCGCCGCACCGTCGGCGACGTGGCGCTCTACGCCCTTTTGCTCGCCAATCTGATTGTCGCCGTCGTTCTTCCGGGTGTGCATTCCGCCTCCGTCGACGCGCTCGTCGCCGACAACGCCGGCCTCGTCCGCCCCGCGGTCGTGGCGCCGCTGATCGTGCTGCTGATCGTGATCGGCCTGCGGGACAAGGTCATCTTCATCGCCGCCCGCAGCGAGCAGTACCTGCCGGCGATGGTGTTCTTCACCTTCCTGCCCTTCGTCGACATGATCGTGGCCCTCAAGCTGCTCATCGTCACCGTCTGGGTCGGCGCCGGCGTCTCCAAGTTCGGCCGCCACTTCGCCATGGTGGTCCCCCCGATGATCAGCAACACCCCGTGGATGCTGTCCAAGCGGGTCAAGCGCATGCACTACCGCAGCTTCCCGAACGACCTGCGGCCCTCGCACCTCGGCAGCGGCGTCGCCCACGTCCTCGGCACGTTCGTCGAGATCGTCACCCCGCTGGTGCTGCTGTTCTCCACCAACCGCACGCTCACGCTGCTCGCGGTGCTGCTGATGGTGGCGTTCCACTTCTTCATCGCCTCGACGTTCCCGCTCGCGGTGCCGCTGGAATGGAACCTGCTGTTCGCCTACGCCACGGTCTTCCTGTTCTGGGGCTTCCCCGCCTGGGACGGCTACGCCGTGACCGACATGTCGTCGCTGTGGCTGGCGGGCGCGATCACCGCCGCGCTGTGCTTCTTCCCGGTCCTCGGCAACCTGCGCCCCGACCTGGTCTCGTTCCTGCCGTCGATGCGGCAGTACGCCGGCAACTGGGCCTCGGCCACTTGGGCGTTCGCCCCGGGTGCGGAGGAGAAGCTGAACCGGCACATCGTGCGGGCCGCCGAGAACACCCGCACCCAGCTGCTCGCGACCTACCCCGCCGACGTCGCGGACGTCGTGATGCACCAGCTCCTGGGCTGGCGGTCCATGCACAGCCAGGGCCGGGCGCTGATCTCCCTGATGATGCGCCACCTCGGGGACGACATCGACACCTACGACCTGCGCGAGGCCGAGTTCTCCTGCAACTCGATCGTCGCCTTCAACTTCGGTGACGGGCACCTGCACAACGAGCACCTGATCGCCGCGATCCAGCGGCGCTGCAACTTCGCGCCCGGCGAGTTCGTCGTCGCCTGGATCGAATCCCAGCCGATCCACAAGGGCACCCAGGAATACAAGGTGATCGACGCGGCCCTCGGCGTGATCGAACGCGGCACCTACAGGGTCGCCGATGCCGTCGCCGAGCAGCCCTGGTTGCCCAACGGGCCCATCCCGTTCGACGTGCAGTGGACAATGGACCGCGAGGGCGCCCACCGGGCAGCCGCACAGCGGGAGGTCACAGCGTGAGTACGGCGGTCGTGGTCGGTAGCGGACCCAACGGGCTCGCTGCCGCCGTCCACCTCGCCCGCAGCGGCGTGGACGTCCAGGTTCTCGAGGCAGCCGACGAGATCGGTGGCGGCACCCGCTCCGGCGAGCTCACCGTCCCCGGCCTGGTCCACGACCACTGCTCCGCCTTCCACCCCATGGGCGCCGGCTCCCCCTACCTGCAGACCCTCGGCCTCGATCGCTACGGGCTGCGGTGGCGGTGGCCGGAGATCGACTGCGCCCATCCCCTCGACGGGAGCGAGGCCGCCCTGCTGCACCGATCCCTCGACGTCACCGCGGCCGGCCTCGGCGAGGACGGTCCGCGGTGGCGGCGGATGTTCGCCGACCTCGCAACCGGGTTCGACGGGCTCGCCGCGGACCTGATGCGGCCGGTGCTCAACGTCCCGCGGCACCCGCTGCGGCTGGCGGCGTTCGGGCCCCGGGCCCTGCTGCCCGCCACGGCCTCGGCCCGCTGGTTCCGCACCCCCAAGGGACGTGCCCTGTTCGGCGGGGTCGCCGCTCACGCCTACCACCGGCTGGACCGGCCCGCCACGTCCGCCGTGGGTCTGATGATCACCGCCGCCGGCCATCGCTACGGGTGGCCGGTGGCGGAGGGCGGCTCCGCCGCGATCGCGCGGGCACTGACCGCGCAGCTCGCGGAGCACGGCGGCAAGGTGCACACCGGGGTCCGGGTCCGCCGTGCCGCGGATCTGCCGCCCGCGGACGTCGTGCTCCTCGACGTCGCCCCCGAGGCCGCCCTCGGCATCCTGGGCGACGCGGTACCCGCGCGGATCGCCAAGGCCTACCGCAGGTTCCGCCACGCTCCCGGCGCCTTCAAGGTCGACTTCGCGATCGACGGTCCCGTTCCGTGGGCCGACCCGGAATGCGGGAAGGCCGGCACCGTCCACCTCGGCGGCGAGTTCGCCGAGATCGCCCGGGCCGAACGGGACGTCGCGACGGGACGCATGCCGGAGCGGCCGTTCGTACTGCTCGGCCAGCAGTACGTCGCCGACCCGACCCGCTCCCGCGGCTCCGTGCATCCGCTCTACGCGTACGCCCACGTCCCGGCCGGCTACACCGGCGACGCGACGGACGCGATCGTCGCCCAGATCGAGCGGTTCGCCCCGGGGTTCCGGGACCGCATCGTCGCCACCGCGGTCCCCGCGCCCGCCGACCTCGCGCGACAGAACCCCAACCAGGTCGGCGGTGACATCATCGGCGGCGCCAACGCCGACCTGCAGGTGGTGTTCCGGCCGCGAATTGCGCTGGACCCCTACAGCACCGGGGTTCCCGGGGTCTACCTGTGCTCGGCCTCGACCCCGCCCGGGGCGGGCGCGCACGGGATGTGCGGCTACAACGCCGCGGAATCGGCGCTGCGGCACCTGCGGAGCGCCGGCCGTGGCTGAGCCGGTGGTCTCGGGGCGGTCGACGGGCGCACCGTCGGCCGCCGACGAGGTTCAGCGCGTCGTCGCCGAGGTCGCGCGCCGGTTCGACGCCCGCCAGCGGGAGATCACCCGTTCCATGACCGCGATGATGGCGCGGGAGATCGCTCACCTCGACGAGGATCCGCATCTCGTCGAGCTGCTCGAGGCGAGCGTGCACGGCAACATCGCGACGATCATCCACGTGCTCACCAACGAGATCCCCGCCGAACACCTCCAACCCACCACGGCGGCAGTGGAATATGCGTTGCGGCTGGCGCAGCGCGACGTGCCGTCGCACTCGCTCGTCCGTGCGTACCACATGGGACAGAACGACCTCATGCGGCTGTGCTTCGACGAGGTGCGGTCGATGAACCTCCCGCCGCAGGTGACACTCGACGTCATCGAGCACATCTCCGCGGTGGTCTACCGGTACATCGACTGGATCACCCTGTACGTGTTCGACGCGTACGAGAAGGAACGGCGCCGGTGGTCGGCCGTGCGCGGCAACGTGCACTCCGCCCTCATCCACGGCCTCGTCGACGGATCCGAAACCGACGTCGCGGCGTTCGAGGCGGAGACCCGGTACCGGCTCGACCGCTGTCATGTCGGGGTGATCGTCTGGACGACAACCGAATCCGCGG
>NZ_PCZU01000241.1:9826-42303 GCF_002887785.1 Rhodococcus sp. ENV425 | reverse complement strand
CGCGCGGTGGCGGTGCACCTCGGGTCGGATGCCCCGCCGATCCTCACCGCCATCGACCGGCGCACGGTGTGGGCCTGGCTGCCGTTCGATCGGCACCGGCCGACGATCGACACGGCAGCACTCGATTCCGTCGTCCGATCCCATCCCGCCGGCCGCCTCGCGCTGGGCCTGCCCGGCTCCGGCCTCGCCGGTTTCCGGCGCTCGCACGAACAGGCCGAGGCCGCGTATTCGATCGCGGTGGCCCAGGCCACGTGCACCCGGCGGGTCATCGGGTTCGGGGATCGCGGCGTCGCCGTGGTGTCGCTGCTCGCCCGCAACCTCGACGCCGCTCGGGCGTGGGTGGGCGAGATTCTGGGCCCGCTCGCCGACGACACCGAGCAGGCCGCGATGCTGCGGGTCACGCTCGGCACCTACTTCGCCACCGGTGAGAGCCACCTGCACACCGCCGAACGGCTGAACCTGCACCGCAACACCGTCAAGTACCGGATCAACAAGGCCCTCGGCGACCCGACCCGCGCGCCCGCGGTGCACGACAAGCTGGACATCGCGCTGGCGTTGCAGGCGTGCGAATTCCTCGGGGAGGCGGTGTTGCGCTGACGCGCCGGGTATCCCGACTGTGACAACATCGGCACGGTCGGTCGATTCCAGGAGGCACCGTATGAGCATGCCCGGCGTGAAGGCACTCGTCTTCGACGTGTTCGGCAGTGTGGTGGATTGGCGCACCAGCATCGCGCGCGCGGCGGCACCGTTCCTGGCTCGTCACGGGAGCAGTGTCGAACCCGCGGAGTTCGCGGATGCCTGGCGCGCGCGCTACCAACCGGCCATGCAGGCGGTACGCGAGGGCAGGCGGCCCTTCGTGCGTCTCGACGTGCTGCACCGGGAGAACCTGGACGACGCCCTGCGCCGCTTCGGCATCGACCCGGCGGGCATACCGGGGCACGAACTCGATCAGCTCAACCGTGCCTGGCACGAACTGGATCCGTGGCCGGACGCCGTCGAGGGGCTCACGCGGCTGAAGCAGCGCTTCGTCGTCGCGCCGCTGTCGAACGGCAACGTCAGCATGATGGTCGATATCGCCAAGCGCGCGGGTCTGCCCTGGGATGCCATCCTCGGTGCGGAGGTCGCCCGGGCCTACAAACCCATGCCCGAGGCCTATCTGCGCACGGCAGACATCCTGGGCCTGGAGCCGGGCGAGGTGTGCATGTGCGCCGCCCACAACGAGGACCTGGCGGCCGCGCGCGCCTGCGGCCTGAAGACCGCGTTCTTCGCGCGACCCACCGAACACGGCCCGGCCCAGGCCACGGACCTGCACGCCGAACACGACTGGGACGTGATCGCCGACGACCTCGTCGACCTCGCGCGCCGCCTCGACGCCTGACGGCGCCCGTGCGCGCTTCTGGTAGCGGCTACTACCAGAAGCGCGCACGGGGTCAGGCGCCGATCAGGCCGTCGGACTTCCAGGCCGCGACGACGGCCGGGCGCGGCTGCGAGGTGCCGCCGTCGGGCCAGTGCGACGACGGGGCGTCCCACGTGGCGTCGTCGGTCTCGCCCGGGTGCTGCACGAACACCACGACGCGGTTCTCCTGCACGATCGGCCCGCACGTCTCCGCGCCGACGGGGACGGTGAGGAACTGCCGGGTCTCGCCGCGGCGCGGACCGTCGAGCACGACGCTGAACAGCCCGTCGTTGGACTTCAGCGCGTTGCCGTCGGTGGAGATCCACAGGTTGCCGTGCGGGTCGAACGCCAGGTTGTCCGGGCACGAGATCGGGCTGACCTGAGCCTTGTCGAAGCCGCCGAAGTAGGTGTCGGCGGCCTCCGGGTCGCCGCAGACCAGCAGCAGGTTCCACGTGAACGACGTGCCCGCGTGGTCGTCGTCGAGTTCGAGCACCTGCCCGTTCTTGTTGTTGTTGCGGGGGTTCGCCACGTCGGCCGCGGCCTTGCCCTCCTCGCCGCGCTTGGAGTTGTTGGTCAGCGCCACGTAGATCTTGCCGGTGACCGGGTTCGGTTCGAAGTCCTCGGGCCGGTCCATCTTGGTGGCCCCGACCTTGTCCGCGGCCAGACGGGTGAACACGGCGACCTCCTCGGCGGTCATGCCGTCGACCAGGGACTCGCCGCGGCCGTCCTCGGCGGTGCGCAGCAGCGGGATCCACTCCCCCGTGCCGGTGAACGTGCCGGAGGCGGGAAGCGTACCGCTGCCGTCGATCTCGTCCGGCGCATCACCGGTCAGCTTGGCCACGTACAGGGTTCCGGCGTCGAGCAGCGTCATGTTGTGCCGCATCGCGGCCTGCGACGTGCCGCTCTGCATCGTCCGGGAGGAGACGAACTTGTACATGTAGTCGAAGCGTTCGTCGTCGCCGCTGTAGGAGACGACGGTGCCGTCGCCGGTGACGTGGATCGTCGCGGCCTCGTGCTTGAACCGGCCGAGCGCGGTGTGCTTGACCGGCACGGACGTCGCGTCCCACGGGTTCACCTCGACGACCCAGCCGAACCGGTTGACCTCGTTGGGGGTAGCGACGATGTCGAAGCGCGGGTCGAAGCGCTCCCACAGCCGTTCCGAGGCGCCGCCCTCGAGGCCGTACCGGGCCAGTCGCTCGGCGGCCACGGGATCGGTGACGTTCTCGGCGTTCGCGAAGTACTGGTTGAAGTTCTCCTCGCCGGAGAGCACCGTGCCCCACGGGGTGAGCCCGCCGGCGCAGTTGTTCAGGGTGCCGAGCACGCGGGTTCCGGTCGGGTCGGCGGCGGTCTTGACCAGGTCGCTTCCGGCGGCGGGGCCGGTGAGGGCGAACTCGGTCAGGCCGGTGATCCGGCGGTTGTACGGGCCGAATTCGGGTGTGAGGCGCCCGGATCCGGCCTCGCCCTTGACCTGCACGACGGACAGCCCGTGGTTGGCCCAGCCGATGCGCACCTGCTCCTCGGTGGGGTTCTCGGCGTCGTAGCCGGCGAACATGAACGGCTCGGACGTGTACTCGTGGTTGACCACCAGCAGGTAGGTGTTCGGCACGCCGTCGACGGGCAGCAGCCCGGCGAAGTCGTTGTTGTAACCGAACTGCTTCTCCTGCGCGGCCGCGGTCTGGTTGCCGATGTCGAAGGCCGGCGCGTCGGGCAGCACCGGGTCACCCCAGCGGATCACGACGGCCTGGTCGTAGCCCTCGGGGACGGTCACGGCGTCGTCGGTGTTCGGCGCGACGGCGGTGAAGTCGGTGCCGGTGGGCACGGGGCCGAGGTCCGCCGGGCCCGCCGTCGTGGCGCCGCCGGTGCTGCCCGCGTCGTCGGAACACGCGGCGAGCACGCCGCCCGCACCGACCGCGAGAACCGCCATCGCTCCGCCGCGCAGCACGCCGCGCCGGGTCAGGGCGGTGCGCACGATGTCGCCGAAGTACTCGCCCCCGGAGGTGTTGGGCACCGCGTGGGAACACGCGTTGCCGCACTTGTAGCGGCAGGTGACGGCGGCGCGCGACGATGTGCCGTCGTGCGTGACGATCAGCGGCAGGGGCTTCGGACTCACAGGTACTCCCTCGTCGAATCGGTTCAACGCGGGCACCGTAGGAGACCGAAACCAGGTAAAGGGAACGAGAAGGTGAACGGGCGGTGAGCCCGCCCCTCGGCACATCCGCGCCCCGCCCGGTCGGCCGCGACATCGGACTGCTGTCGCGACCGACCGGGAATCGTGCGGATGCGGAACCCCCACCGAGGAGCGATCAGTCGTCGGCGATTCCGGTTCCGCTGAGCGCGGGGACGGTCTGCTCGGGGCGGCGCAGCGACAGTGCGGCCGTCTTGAACTGGACCAGCTTGTCGACGACGGTCTGCCCCTCGGGGGTGTGGCCCCAGATGCTGATGCCGCGGTGCGTGGTCGGCTCCCAGGTGGATTCGTCGACCACGATGGGGTTCCAGCCGACCTCCCACTCGAACCCGGACGGTGTGCGAGCGTAGTAGGACAGCTCGCGATCGTTTGTATGCTGGCCGACGCCGAGGGCCATGTCGAAGCCGAGTTCCTTGACACGCTGGTAGGACCGGGTCATGTCGTCGAGCTCGGTGACCTGGATGTTCAGGTGCTGGATCCGGGTGCGGACCGGGTCGACGGGAAGACCGCGCACCGCGGCGATCGCCACCGAGTGGTGGCGTTCGTTGACGCGCAGGAAGCGGATCTTGAGTTTGGCACCGCTGATGGTTTCGTCGATGTAGTCGGACAGCCGGGCGTCGAAGACGGTGCCGTAGTAGCCGTGCAGCGTGTGCGGCCGGGTCGAGGTGATCGCGACGTGTCCCATTCCCGATGCGCCGGTGACGAATCCGGCGTTGCTCATCGCCAGCGGCGTGGTGGTGGTGCGGGCACGGGTGAAGATCTCCTGGTCGATGCCCTTCGGCCCGGGGAAACGCAGCAGACGTTCGACGCCGCGCAGGGCCGCCTCCTCGTCGGTGCCTTCGGTGACCGGGACGCCGCGGTCGCGCACCCGGGCGACGATCCGGTCGAACGATCCGTGATCGTCGATCTCCCAGCCCAGGGCGGTGACGTCCTCCGCGTCGCCGCGTTGCAGCAGGAACCGGCATTCGTGGTCGTCGAGCCGAAATCGCATGGCCTGGGCGGAAAGCCGGTCGGCGTGCAGGCCGATCGCGTCGCGGCCGAAGCGGTGCCAGTCGGCGAACTTGTTCGTCTCGATGACGACGTAACCGAGGTGGACGGAGCCGAACAGCGAGTCCGCGGTGGTCATCGGGTGCTCCCGGTGAGGAAGGCCGTGGTGACGGCGTTGAAGAAGTCGGCGCGTTCCCACTGCACCCAGTGGCCGGTGTTCGCGGCGAGCAGCAGGTCGCAGTTGGGCATGGTGTGTGCCAGCATGCGGCCACCACTCGGACGATTGACCTTGTCGTCGGCGCCCCAGATCACCAGCGTGGGGGTGGCGAGCCGGCGCAGTCGCCGGTCGCGGGTGAAGTCCATGCCCCACAGCGTGCGCAGGGCGCCGGGCCCGGAGGGACGGCGCAGCGGCGGATCGGCCACCACGGCCGGATCGATGCTCGACCGGTAGCGTTCGTCGATCACCTCGTCGGGTACGGTGGCCCCGTCGAAGACCAGGTACTTGCGAATGAAGCCTTCGAGCTTGTCGCGTGAGGGACCGTCGCCGGTGTAGTACGACAGCAGCGATTGCAGGCCGGGAGTGGGCAGCCCGCGCGTGGTGCCGATGCCACCGGGGCCCATGAGCACCATCTTCTCGACCCGTTCCGGGGTGTCGAGAGCCAGGCGGAGGGCGCAGGCACCGCCGTAGGAGTTGCCGACCAGGTGGGCACGGCCGAGGTTCAGGGCGTCGAGCAGTCCGCGGATGTTGTCGGCGAGGTAGCCGAACGGATCGGACCGGTCGACGCCCTTGCTCGAGCGTCCGTAACCGGGCAGGTCCGGCACGATCACCCGGAACTTCCGGGCGAGCTCGTCGATGTTGCGGGAATAGTTGGACACCCCGGAGGCGCCGGGCCCGCCGCCGTGCAGCAGCAGTACCGCCGGCCCTTCTCCGGTTTCGGCGAAGAAGATGTCCTTGCCGGCGACGGTCACGGTGCGTTCGGTCAGCGCTGTGCGGGTCATGCGAGGGTCTCCGTTTCCTCGGAAAGGCGAATGGATGGGGCGGCTTTCATTCCCGGCGGGGGCGGCGCCAGGTTGGTGTCGGGTCCGGCGGCGGCGTAGACGACCCCGTCCGGCCGCAGGGCCAGGACGGTGGCACCCTTGGCGCGCATCCACCGGATCAGGGTGCCGTTCGTGTCGACGACGGTGTCGGCGGCCGGGGCGGCGCCGGGACCGGCCAGGCGCACGGTCGGTACGCCGGCGGTGCGCCAGCCGGGCCACGAGTCCGGCGAGCCGACATGCAGGATCGTCCATCGCCCACCGAGCACGTCGTCGAGGCGTTCGAGGCTGCCCTTCTCGTCCAGCACCCACGGCTGCGGTACGAGCCATCCCACCGCCGCCGACGCGACCGCCTTCGGGCCGGCCAGCAGGCCTCGGGGGTAGAAGGCGTCCGGGATCCACCGATTGTCGCGTAGCCATTCGGGAATCCCCGGTACCCGCATGGCAATCCGGAAGAACCGATCACGCACGGCCGCGAGTACAGGGTGCCGCTGGGTGATGAGCCGGCCCACCTTGACCGCGCGGTCGGTCACCTCCCGCACATGGGGCAGGCGTTCCAGTTGATAGCTGTCGAGGATCGATTCGGGCAGGGTGCCGTCGAGCACTGCGGCGAGCTTCCAGCACAGGTTTGCCACGTCGCGCACCCCGGCGGACATGCCCTGGCCGATCCACGGCGGCATCGCGTGGGCGGCGTCGCCGGCGAGGAAGACCCGGCCGACGCGCCAGCGGTCGGCGAAGCGCACGTGGTGGCTGTAGACGACTGCGCGGAGAATCTTCACCTGCGTGTCGGTGATGCCCTGGTTGTTGAGTACGCGCCAGATCGCTGCGTCGGTGACCAGTTCGTCCTCGTCCTCGTCGTCGCGGACCGGGAATTCCCACCGGTGGTGTCCGAGCGGTGTCGGGCAGTCCACGGTCGGACGGTCGGGGTTGCAGTGGAACCGGAGCCGATCGTGGCCCGGCCACTCCTGCAGCACCTTCGTATCGATGACCACCCACCGTTCGGCGTAGGTCCGGCCCTCGTAGCCGATCCCGAGCTGAGCACGGGTGGGGCTCGCGCCACCGTCGGCGGCGATCACGTAGGACGCACGCACGCGTTCGAAGGCGTCGTTCCGTAGGTCGGCCAGCATCAGCTCGACCCCGGTCGCGTCCTGGAGGACCCGCAGGCACTCGTGCTCGAGCAGGACATCCACGTTGGGGAATCGTTCGACCCCGCCGCGCAGCACCTTCTCGAGTGCGGGCTGGTAGATGAACTGCTGAGGCGGGTGACCGGATCCGTGGGACACCGGTGCGATCTCCGTGAACGGTGCGCCGTTCGCGTCGACGAAGGTAGCGGCGTTGCCGGCGAGCATGTCCTCCTGCAGGCGGTCCGCCAGGCCGACCTGCTGCCAGATTCGCAGCACCTCCTCGTCGGTGGAGATTGCCCTCGCCCTGCCGTAGATATCCGGATTGCGCTCGATCACAAGCACTTTCAATCCGATCTGGCCGAGGATGTTCGCGGCGGTCACGCCGGTGGGGCCGTAGCCGATGACGGCGACGTCGTAGTGCGGGATGTCGGTCACGTCGAGACCTCTCGTCGAGCGGGGAAGGGTGTCGATCGGCGGGGTGGAATCCGGCCGCCGAAGATCAGGGATTGTTCCTGTAGTGGTCACTACAGTAAGCTGGCGTGCAGTGTGAGTCAATACACACCGTCGCAACCTGAGGAGCGCTCGTGGACGAGCAGAAGAGGACCCGGCAGCGCCGCGCGAACGGCGAGGAGTCCCGTCGCCGGATTCTGGACGCCGCCGTGGAGGTCGCCGCCGAGCGCGGCTACGAGGGCACCAGCATTGCGCTGGTGAGCAAGAAGTGCGGTCTGCCCGCGAGCTCGATCTACTGGCATTTCAAGGACAAGGACGAGCTGATCGCCGCGGTGATCGAGCGCAGTTTCGACACCTGGCTGTCCGGGTGGACCGTACCGGACGGCGACAACCCACGCGAACGCATCGTGGCCCTGGCGATGCAGGTCGCGAAGACGCTGTTGGATTCACCGGACTTCCTGCGGCTGGGGCTGATGCTCACCCTCGAGCGGCGCCCGGTCGAACCGAGCGCCCGCACAATGTTCTTGCAGGTGCGTGAGCAAGCACGCCTCCGCCTCGTCGACGCAATCCGCGACCTCGCGCCCGGCCTGTCGGACGGCTCGGTCGCCCTGCTGACCACGTACGCGATGGCCGGCGCCGACGGGCTGTTCATCGCCAAGGAGATCGGCGGCGACAGCGTCGATCTCGTCGCCCTGTTCGAACTACACGCCCATTCGCTCTACGACGCGGCGCAGCGGTTGAGCACTTCCGAAGGAGGCTGACCTCGCGCACCGCGCCGGTGCGTCCTTTGGGCGGCTGGGGCAACCCGAAGGACGCACCGGCCGCGGAGCGGCCTACAGCACCTGCGACAGGAACTGCTGCAGTCGTTCGGTCTTCGGGGCGTCGAACAGTTCGTCGGGGGGACCGGTTTCCACGACCGCGCCGTGGTCCATGAACACCACCGTGTCCGACGCCGAGCGGGCGAAGCCCATCTCGTGGGTGACGACCACCATCGTCATGCCGCCGGACGCGAGATCGGCCATCAGGGCGAGGACCCCCTTGACCAGCTCCGGGTCGAGCGCCGAGGTGGCCTCGTCGAAGAACATCACCTGCGGGGCCATCGCGAGCGCGCGGGCGATCGCGACGCGCTGCTGCTGCCCGCCGGACAGGTTGCCGGGACGGGAGTCGGCCTTGTGCTTCAGGCCGACGAGATCGAGTTGTTCGAGGGCGAGCGCGCGGGCCTGCTCCTTCGACAGCCCCTTGAGCTTGCGGGGGCCGAGCGCGATGTTCTCGGCCACCGTCTTGTGCGGGAAGAGGTTGAAGTGCTGGAACACCATCCCGATCCGCTGCCGCAGCTCGTCGGGGTTGTCCTTCAGCACCGAGCGGTCGTCGAGGAGGATGTCGCCGGCGTCGGGTTCGTGCAGCCGGTTGAGCACGCGCAGCAGGGTCGACTTGCCCGAGCCGGACGGGCCGATGACGGTGACGGTCTTGCCGGCGTCGACGTGGATGTCGACGCCGCGCAGCACCTTGTTGGTGCCGAAGGCCAGGTGCAGTCCGGTCCCGGTGAGGGACACGCTGTCCCGGATGGTGGTCGGCATCGGTCAGCCCCTCTCCACGACGAGTTCCTGCTCGAGCGGGTCGAGGGTGGCCTCGGGCCGGCCGGTGCGCAGGCGGTGGTCGATGTAGTTCACGAGATGAGTCAACGGCACGGTGAGGATGAGGTAGAACAGGCCCGCCGCGACGAGCGGCGAGAGGTTGCCGGTCTGCGCGTTCAGGTCGCGGCCGACGGCGAACAGTTCGCGCTGGGTGGCCAGCAGACCGAGGAAGTAGATGAGCGACGAGTCCTTGATGAGCGAGATGAACTGGTTCATCAGCGCGGGCAGCACGCGCCGCACGCCCTGCGGGATCACCACCAGTGTCAGCGCCCGGCGGTAGCTGAAGCCCAGGGCCCGGGCCGCCTCCATCTGCCCCGGTTCGACCGACTGGATGCCGGAGCGGAAGATCTCCCCGATGTATGCGGCCGCGAGCAGCGCCAGCGCCGCCGCGCCCAGCCAGTACGGGTTGTTGCCCGTGGCGCCCTGCACCACCGGGCCGAGGCCGAGGCCGACGAGCAGGATGATCACCACCGCGGGCAGGCCGCGGAAGATGTCGGTGTAGACGCGGGCGGGCCAGCGCAGCCAGCGGGTGCGCGATATCCCCGCCATGGCGAGCAGCATGCCGAGGACCGTGCCGGCGAGCCCGGAGGTCAGCGCCAGGATCAGGGTGTTCGGCAGACCGGTCTTCAGCAGATCCGGGAAGGCGTGCCGGTACAGCTCCCACGAGAAGAACGTCTCGCGCAGCTGTTCGAGCGTGGACTTCGGGGCCGTGGCCGCCGGCTCCTCGCCGCTGGCGGTGTTTTCGGCGGCCAGCGCCGCGAAGTCCGGCAGGTCGGGTTCCGGCGCGGCCTTGCTGCCGGGCTTCCAGCCCTCGGGCAGTTCCCGGGGGACCCATTCGGTGTAGAGCTCGGCCCAGGTGCCGTCGGCGATCACGGCGTCGAGCCCGGAGTTGAGCGCGTCGATCAGCGCCTGGTTCTCCCGGGACACGGCCCAGCCGACGTAGTTGTTGAGGCTGAACGTGTTCTGCACGATCGACGTCGGATCACCCGGCGCGATCGCGCCCTCGGCCTGCTGCGACGGCGCCACCCACGCGTCGATCTGGCCGGTCTTCAGGTTCGCGTACGCGGTGTTGTAGTCCGGGAACTTCACCGGATCGAGACCGAGGGTGTTGACGACGTAGTCGTCCTGGACGGTTCCCTGCACGACCCCGATGCGGGTGGACGCGTTCAGGTCCCCGAAGCCGCGGATGGGACTGCCGTTCTGCACGACCAGCGAGAAGTAGCCGAAGTCGTAGCCGTTGGTGAAGCCGACCAGCCGGCGACGTTCGTCCGTGGTGGTGATCGACGACGAGCCGACGTCGAAGCGCCGGCCGGCCACCTGGGCGAGCAGGCCCGCGAACTCGGTGCCGACGAACTCCACGCGGAGACCGAGTTTCTCGGCGATGGCCTTCAGCAGTTCGTTGTCGTAGCCGGTGAACTCGCCCTGGGAGTTCACGCAGATGCTCGGTGGCGCGTCGGAGAGCGTGCCTACGGTGAGCACACCGGGGGTGATGAGGTTCAGCCCGGAAACGTCGATCGACTCGAGCGGCACCACGCCCGGGGTGGTGTAGCGGTCCTCCGCGGCGGCGGCCGACGTGTCGAGATTGGTCGGTGCGGCGGAGGCCCCGCCGACCCCGGGCGGGGAACACAGGTCCTGGGGAGCCGACGGTCGACCACCGCCTGAGGAACAGGCCGTCGCAGTCAGCGCCAGGAGCACCGCCAGGAGTAGCGCCGCCACGGTGCTCCGTTTCGCCATCACGGATTCGGGCATGGTGGGAGCCTAATCCGAATCGCGCCGTCCGACGGATGTGCCGGGGCGGGTCAGCCGCCGGTGGGTTCGATCGAGACGGTGGAGGCCCGCAGCCGCTCCCTGCAGTGACTGCACGTCAGTGCGGGTGCGAAGGTGTGGCCGCAGAGGCGGTGACGCAGGACGATCGCCGGTCCCTCCGGTGCGCGGAACCAGCGCAGCCCCCAGTCGATCATGCAGGCGACGACGGGGAAGAACGCCCGCCCCTTGTCGGTGAGGTGGTAGGTCACCCACGCCGGGCGGTCGGGATTGGGCAGTTCCTGCAGGACGCCCAGCTCGGTGAAGCGCCGGAGCCGGTCGGCCACCACCGTCGGAGGTGCCCCCATGCGCTCGGCGAACTGCCCGTAGCGGGTGGCGCCGAGGAACGCCGCCCCGAGCAGCGCCGCCGACCACCGGTCGCCGAGCAGTTCCATCGTGTGCGGCAGGATCTCCGGCGCGCGAGCACGGCCGGACCGTCGGCGACCGGTCGCGGCCGGCACGCTGCGCGGCCACTGTCCGCTGGGGCCGAGCTGCGCGTCCACGTCGGGTGCGCCGGCGGGCCGGTCGCAGTGGCCGCAGACGAGCACCGGTGTGAACCGGGCGCCGCAGACCGCGTGCCGCCTGGCCGGGAGCTGTCCCCGGTGATCGGGCGCCCACTGCTGTTCCCACGCCCACATGGTGAGCAGAACCGGCCACACGCCGTGGCCGCGGGCCGTCAACCGGTACTCGTGCCGAGCCGGCCGCTCCTGGTACTGCACCCGCTCGAGGAGTTCCGCGTCGGTGAGGCGGGCCAGGCGCGCGGTCAGCACCGCGTTGGAGATCTCCCCCCGCTCGATCCAGTCCCGGTAGCGGCGGTCGCCCTGCAACGCGTACCGCAGAATCCACAGGTTCCACTCGTCGCCGAGGATGCCGAGGGTGACCGCGATCGCGTTGTCACCGCCCGGCTCGAGTTCGGTGACCGTGCCGGAACCTGCCATCGACAGCTGATCATAGGTTCAGGACGTCGCCTGCCCGGTCCGCGTCCCGCCACCCCGGGAGGTCCGAACCCGCCGCCCAGGTCGAGTGGGTGCCGCTCGAGACCCGTTCGGGGAGTCCGATCCGCGCGAGCGGTCCGTCCCCCGGTTGCCGCGCGTCGAAGACCAGGCATTCGGACCGGTCCCGGTTCATGTCGGTGGTGATCGTGATCAGGTAGCCGTCGTCCTCGGCGGCCGACCCGGTGCGGGGCGCCATCACGGTCTCGCTGCCGAAGACGCCCTCGCCGAACGAGTAGTGCTCCTCCGCCCCCGTCTGCACGTCGTTTTTGACGAGGCCGTCGAAGAGGAACCAGCCCGGCACCCCCGTCGCGGCGTAGGTGTAGCGGTGGCGGACGCCGCCGTGATGCGGATTGATCATCCCGAATTCGGTGACGGACTCGGACAGCCGTTCCTCGGTGAGCGAGCCGGTGCGCAGGTTCAGCCGCCAGCGGTGCAGGTGGGTGCCCATGCGGTCGAGCGCCAGCGAACGGAACAGCCGCCGGTAGATCGGTCCGGTGCCGTCGTCCGGCGGTTCCGGTGTCTCCTGATGGAATCCCTCGAGCACGATCTCGTCGCCGTCTTCGTAGGCGTTGGTCCAGTGCAGCACGTAGGTCGGGTCGGCGTCGAACCAGGTGATCTGGTCGGGACGGCCGCGCCGGGGAATCACGCCGAGCCGCATCGGCAGGTCGGGGTGGTAGCGCGGCACGTACCTGCCGCGCGCGAGGGCCTCCGGGATCCAGAACAGGGGGCAGTCGTTGAGAATCGCGTAGTTCTCGGTGAACGCCATGTCGTGGGGCAGGCGGGGGCCGGGCAGGGGGATGTCGACGTAGTGCACCAGCCGATCGTCGGCGTCGACCACGCCGTAGTGCAGGTACGGGGCGTCGGTGCCGTAGTTGAAGAACAGCAGTTCGCCGGTGCGGACGTCGACCTTGGGATGCGCGGAAACGCCCCAGTCGGAGGGGAATCGGCCGTCCCACGTCGCCTTGCCGAGGGTCTCGAGCGTGGTCGGGTCGAGGCGGTAGAGGTCCCCGCACTGCCAGAAGCTGGTCAGGGCGACGCCGCGATGCACGGTGACGTCCGTACTGGAGGCATCCTTCATGCGGCCGCGGGCGCCCCAGCCGTCCTGGCGGATCGAGTTCTGCGGCCGTTCGGCGATGCCCGCCCACAACGGGCCACCGGCCTCCTGCTCGGCCAGGAAGCCGTCGGTCTTCACGAATCTGTTACGGTAGAAGGCTTTTCCGTCGCGAAATCCGACGACGTGAATCATGCCGTCACCGTCGAAGGGATGATAGAGACCTTCGAGTGCCGGGTGCGCCGGGTTCTCGGTGTTGCGCAGGTACACGCCGTCGAGGTCGGCCGGCAGGTCGCCGATCACCTCGAGGTCGTCGGCACGCCGCTCCGTGTGCTGCGGGCGCCACGGACCGGTGCGGTACGGGTGGTCGTCGTCCGCGGGCAGGGTGGACAGTGCCCGTCCCAGAATCTCGAGTTCCATGGATGTCCTTTCAGCCGACGACGAAACTGACCGTGGTGGTCGTACTTCCGTCGATGTTCAGGGTCGCGGCTCGCGTGGCGCCGGGGACCTGGTAGTCGCCGGCGCGGCCGGTGATCTGGCGGTGGCAGTCCAGCAGCATCCGGACTCCGGTGGCGCCGACCGGATGCCCGCCGCCGAGAAGGCCCCCGCTGGGGTTCATGGGGATGCGGCCGCCGATTTCGAGGTCGCCGTTCTCGATCGCCTGCCAGCTCCGGCCGGGGGCGGTGATCCCGAAGTGGTCGACGGCCAGGTATTCGCTGACGGTGAAGCAGTCGTGTGTTTCGATCAGGTCGAGGTCCCGGACGCCGCCGATGCCGCTCCGCTCGAACGCGTCGACGATCGTGGCGCGCACGTGGGGCATGACGAGGGGATCGTCGCCGTCGCGGGCGAGCTTGCCGGACAAGGACAGTCCGACCGTGCGGTGGCCCCAGCCGAGGATGCGGGACATGTCGTCGACGGTGCGTGGGTGCCGGCTCAGGTAGCGGTTGCTCAGCAGCACCATGCCCGCGGCGCCGTCCGTCAGCGGACTGCAGTCGGTCCTGCGGAGGCGTCCCTCGACCACCGGATTGGCGGCCTCGTCCGGGCCGAAACTGCCGGGTCCGTAGGTCCGGTTGCGGGTCTGCGCATTCGGATTGGCGCGGGCGTTGCGGATGTTCAGTTCCGCGATCGCCCTCAGGTGCTCGTCGTCGAGGCCGTAGCGGCGGTCGTATTCGTCGGCGATCTTGTCGAACATGTACGGCCACATGTACTTCGCGTCGGCGCCTTCCTGTCCCACCCAGGCCGCGGCGTTCATGACCCGGGTGCCGGCGTCGCCGGGGACGCACCGTTCGAGTTCGACGCCGAGCACGAGGGCGCAGTCGTAGCGCCCGGCCTCGAGATCGGCCATCGCGGCGAGCACGGCAAGGGAGCCGGACGCGCAGGCCCCCTCGTGCCGGGTGGCCGGGATCCCCCACAGCTCGGGCAGCACGGAGGCCGGCATGCCGCCGAGGTGTCCCTGGCCGGTGTAGAGCTGTCCGAAGGCATTGCCGACGTGGATCACCCCGACGTCGGCGACGTCGATGCGGGCGTCGCGCAGCGTTTCCGTCACCGTCTCCGCGACGAGGTCCGCGATGTTCCGGTCCTCCCGGGTCAGGTTCCGCGCGAAGTCGGACTGGTATCCACCGGCGATCCACACGCCTTCAGGGTTCACGCCGCTCACCGCCTTCCGCGGGGGTCGACCATACGTGGCTTCAACTACAGTAAACAGAGTGACCAGGCGGACGCAACGACGATGTGCGCGCAGGCAGCCGGGAACCGGACCGCCCGGTTGCCGCATCCCGGCCCTGGAGCCGCCCGGTCAGGCCAGCCCGGACAGCGGCGGTGCGGAGTTCTCGTCCCGCCACCCGATCGCCTCGAGGAGGCCGCTCAGGTCGTAGTCGGGACCGCCGACACCGACGGTGAACAGGGTGACGCCCGCATCGACGAAGGCGGCCGCGTGCGCGGTTCCGGGCCACGGCACGGACCGCTCGACCTCGTTCGGTGAGCGGCCGGCGTCGGCGCAGCGCGCCGCGAGGATCTCCGCCTTCTCCGTGTGGGTGTCGAGGTCCCCGAAGCTGTGCCAGATGTCGGCGTACTGCGCCACCAGCGGGATGGTCTTGCGGGGTCCGCCGCCGCCGATGAGCAGCGGGATGTGCCGGGTCGGCGGGGGGTTGAGCTTCGCGAGCCGCGCGGTGATCCGGGGCAGGTATTCGCCGAGCAGTTTCAGCCGGGAACCCTTGGTGCCGAAGTCGTAGCCGTACTCGACGTAGTCCTTCTCGAACCAGCCCGCGCCGATGCCGAGGATGAGCCGGCCGCCGCTGATGTGGTCGACGGTGCGGGCCATGTCGGCGAGCAGATCGGGATTGCGGTAGCCGCCGCCGGTGACGAGCGCTCCGATCTCGACGCGCTCGGTCTGTTCGGCCCACGCGCCGAGCATCGTCCAGCATTCGAAGTGGGCGCCGTCCGGGTCCCCGGAGAGGGGATAGAAGTGGTCCCAGTTGAAGACGATGTCGGCGCCGGCGTCCTCGGCGCGGAGCACGGTGTCGCGGATCTTCCCGTAGTCGGGCTGATGCTGGGGCTGCAGTTGAAGACCGATGCGAATGGGACGGTGCATGAGTCAACGGTAGGGCCGTCGCGCCGGTCCCGCAGCCGATCCGTGTGGGCGTCCCGGTGGTGCAGCGGACGGATCGGGCGCACAGTGAAGGAATGCGCATCACCGAGCCCGCCGCACCACCGACCGGACTGCGCCGCCGATTCCTGCGCGCTCCGATCCACCTCTACCGGATCGGGCTGGGGCGGGTGCTGGGCCGCCGGTTCCTGCTGCTGCACCACGTCGGCCGGCGCAGCGGAGTGCCGCGGCAGACGGTGCTCGAGGTGGTGAACCACGAGGACACGTCCGGTGGATTCGTCGTGGCCGTCGGCTTCGGGAAGCAGACCGATTGGTACCGCAACCTGCGGGCGCATCCCGCGGCGCGGATCGAGTCGGGCCGCGAACGAGTCGCGGTGGCCGCGGAGTTCCTCGATCCGGAGGAGGCGGCGGAGTTCATGGCGCGGTACGGGCGCCGGCACCCGAAGGTCGCGCCGCGGTTGTGCGCGGCTATGGGCTTCGACGTCGACGGCAGCGAGGCCGACTACCGGGCGGCGGGCCGGCATCTGCGGTTCGTGCGGTTGCGCCGTACCTACAGACCGGTCAGCGATCCGCGCCGGTGAGGCTCGCGAACCGCTGCGCCAGGCCCTGCAGGAACGACTCGAGCGCCAGCTCGAAGCCGTCGCGGTCGATCTCGTCCGCGTGCTCGCGCAGCCGGTGTGCCTGGGACAGATGGGGATAGCGCTCCCGGTAGATGGTGAGGTCGTCGAGGAAGCCGCCCGAGAACGAGGCGATGGCCGAGCCGACGACGATGTACTTGATCGACGCGCCGATCAGGGTCGCGGTCCGTGGCGGCCACCCGGCCCGGGTCAGGCCGCCGTGCACGGCGTTGGCCTGATCGAGCGCGACCTCGCGCCGGCCCGGGCTGCGCGCGAGGAACGGTACGAGGTTCGGGTGCTCGGCGAGAGCGGCGCGGTAGGACCTCGCCCAGACGCGCAGCGCCTCCTGCCAGTCGTCGGTGTCGAATCCGCTGATGTCGACGGACTCGCCGACCTGGTCGGCGATGTCGTCGAGCAGCTCGTCCTTGTTCGAGTAGTGGCTGTACAGCGACGGCGCGCTGACATGGAGCTCGGCGGCGATCTTGCGCATGGACAGTTCGTCGAGTCCGTGCGCGTCGACGAGGCGCAGGGCGGTCTCGCGGATGAGCGGGCGGCTGAGCAGCGGGGTACGGGGTCGTGCCATCGGCGCTCCTTCCTCGGCGTCGGTCCGGGGGTCGGTCCCGGGGTCGGCCTGGACAACCTAACAGTGTCAAGTTACAGTACGGGTGTACGCAGCACCAGGGCGAACGAGCCCCCATCCCTCCGCGAATCATGCAGCGTGAAAACGGGATCGGGCCGTGGTCCCATGCTGCGCTCGCACAGGCACAACCGTGACGGAAGGCCCCCATGAACCTGAAGCTCACCGACGAAGAGCTCGCGTTCCGCGACGAACTGCGCACGTTCTTCACCACCGAGTTCCCCGCCGAGATCCGAGAGAAAGTGGCTGCCGGCCGGCACCTGGACCGCGACGAGGTCGTCCGGAGCCAGCAGATCCTCAACGCCAAGGGTCTGGCGGTGCCGAACTGGCCCGTCGAGTGGGGCGGCAAGGACTGGACCCCCGTGCAGCGAAACATCTGGCTCAACGAGATGCAGCTCGCCTCGGTGCCCGATCCGCTGCCGTTCAACGCATCCATGATCGGTCCCGTGATCGCGCAGTTCGGCTCGCAGGAGATGAAGGAGCGCTTCCTGCCCGCCACCGCGAACCTCGACATCTGGTGGTGCCAGGGATTCTCGGAGCCCGAGGCCGGCTCCGACCTGGCCTCACTCAAGACCCGCGCGGTGCGAGACGGCGACGACTACATCGTCAACGGCCAGAAGACGTGGACCACCCTCGCCCAGCACGCCGACTGGATCTTCTGCCTGGTGCGCACCGACCCGGATGCGCCGAAGAAGCAGGCCGGCATCTCGATGCTGCTCATCGACATGACCACGCCCGGCGTGACCGTCCGCCCGATCAAGCTCGTCGACGGCAGCTACGAGGTCAACGAGGTCTTCTTCGAGAACGTGCGGGTCCCCGCCGAGAACCTGGTCGGCGAGGAGAACGCGGGCTGGAGCTACGCGAAGTTCCTGCTCGGCAACGAACGCACCGGCATCGCCCGCGTCGGCGCCACCAAGGTGCGGCTCGCCCGCGCCAAGCAGCTCGCCGCGCAGACCCGGACCGGATCCGGCACCCTGATCGACGACCCGCTGTTCGCCGCGCGCCTCGCCGAGCTCGAGAACGAACTGCTCACGCTCGAGCTCACGCAGCTGCGGGTGGTCGCCGGGTCCGCCGACGGCAAGCCCAATCCGGCGTCGTCGCTGCTGAAGCTGCGCGGCTCGGAGTTGCAGCAGGCGGTCACCGAACTGCTCACCGACATCGCCGGACCCGACTCGCTGCCCGTCGGCGCCGCGGGCATCGACTCGCCGGAGTGGGCGCAGCACACCGCCCCGACCTACCTGAACTACCGCAAGGTGTCCATCTACGGCGGGTCGAGCGAGGTGCAGCGCTCGATCATTGCCTCCTCCATCCTCGGATTGTGAGCCACTGTCATGAACTTCGAACTCGATACCGAACAGGACCTGCTCCGCAAGACCGTCCGCGACGTGCTCTCGGGCACCTACGACACCGAGACCCGTAACAAGGTCGCCGACACCGACCGCGGCTGGAGCGACGACGTGTGGCGTCAGCTCGCCGAACTCGGCGTGCTCGGCCTGCCGTTCGCCGAGGAGCACGGCGGAATGGGCGCCGGACCGGTGGAGATCATGGCCGTCATGGGCGAGATCGGCCGAGCCCTGGCCCCCGAACCGCTGCTGAATGCGGTGTTCCTGCCGGGCGGCCTCGTCGCCGAGGTCGGCACCGACGAGCAGCGCGCGGACCTCCTGCCGCGGCTGTCCGAGGGCGCGCTGCTGCTCGCGTTCGCCCACGACGAGCCCGGCAGCCGGTGGCCCGCCACCGAGGTCGCCACGACCGCCGCCCGCACCGGCGACACCTGGGCCCTCACCGGCCGCAAGAATCCTGTGCTGCACGGGGATTGCGCCGAGACGTTCGTCGTGTCCGCCCGTCTTCCCGAGGGCGGTGTCGGGCTGTTCCTCGTCGACGCCGACGCGGCCGGCGTCACCCGCACCGCGTACCGCACCCACGACGAGCGCCGCGCCGCGCAACTCGTCCTCGACTCGGCCGTCGCCGTGCCGCTCGGTGCGGCCGTGGACGCGACGGCGGCGATCACCGCCGCCCAGGTACGGGCCCAGGCCGCCCTGTGCGCGGAGGCGGTCGGCGCGCTGGCCGAGACGCTGCGCCTGACGACCGATTACCTCAAGCAGCGCAAGCAGTTCGGCGCTCCCCTCGCCCGCTTCCAGGCCCTGACCCACCGCGCGGCCGACATGTACGTGCTGCTCGAGCTGGCGTCGAGCATGAGCCTGTACGCCACCATGGCCCTCGCCGACGGCATCGTCGACCCGACCATCGCGTCGCGGGCCAAGCTGCAGGTGGGCCGGTCGGCACGGAAGGTCGGGCAGGAGGCGATCCAGATGCACGGCGGTATCGGCATCACCGCCGAATACCCGGTCGGCCACTACGTGAGCCGGCTGACTGCGATCGAGCACACGCTCGGCACCGTGGAGGATCACGTGCGGATCCTCGCCGGGGCCGTCGCGGACCACGACCGCATCGAGGTCGCCGGCATGTGAGCGGCGCGGGCTCACTCCCGGGGCAGCAGCGTCCCCAGCGGTCCGAGGTCGATGTTGAGATCCTCGGGGGTGAGCCCGAAGTGGTCACGCAACTCCCCCATGCGTTCCTCGAGCAGCATGAGGGTGGTGCCGATGCGCTCGATCTGCTCGTCGCTCAGGTCCCCCTCGTCCACGCGCCGCAGCGCCTGCCGCTCCATCAGCTGCCGCAGCAGCTCCACGAGGGTGAGGACGAGCGTGACCAGCCCACGCTCGACCGACTCGGGATCCGAGTCGATACGCGGTGAAATGCCGTCGAATTCACTCATCCGGCGCCTCCAGGGCGTCGCGAGGGACGGGCGGTTCGATCCCGGTTGCCGACAGCGTGCTGATGGACGAGATCAGGGCACGCAGCGAGATCTGCACCATGTCGACGTCCGCGATGGAGAGCTTGATGTCGCCGGTGATGACGACCCCGCCGGCGAGCACCCGGTCCAGCAGGTCGATGAGGGCGATGCGGCGCTCGCCGTCGGCGCTCTCGCTGACGTGATTCATGGGGATGTCCGCTCCACACCGGCGAACGAATACGGCGGCCACGGCCCGGTCAGCTCGAGCCGGATCCCGGGAAACTCCTTGCCGAGTTCCTCGACCGTCGCCGCGAACTCGTCCGCGCGGTCGTCGTCCACCAGATAGGTTCCGTTGAGCACCATCCAGTCCCGCCGGCCGCTCAGCGCCGGATCCGTCGCGGCTTGACGCCGGCCGGCGGCGGCCTGCCGCACCAACCGGGAGTGGATCTCGTCGGCGCGGGCCGCGGCGTCGCGCTCGACGGACTCCTGCGCCGACAGCTGGGCGCGGCGACGGAGCAGGTAGGCGGTGCCGGAGCCCTTGGCGCTGCCCGCGATCTGCGCCTCCGCCACCGCGTCGGCGAGGGCCCGCCGGTCGCCGTACGCCTTGACCCCCCACTCCGTGCGGCCGGTCACCAGGGCCAGCGCCGACTCGAAGTCCGCACGCCGCTCGTCCAGCAGATCGCGCACGCGGGCGTCGTCGAGATAGACGGTGGCCAGGCGCAGCGGGATCACCGCACCCCGCCGCACGAGGGCGGACACCACGGCGTCGTGCGCCCGGGCCGTCGCCTCGAGCCACTGTAGGTCCTCGAGGTTGTGCCGCAACGGCTCCTCCCCGAACACCTCGAGCGGCACCGAACCCACGACGGCGGAGTGGCCCCCGGCGGTCACGGCGCGCACCGCTTCCCCTGCGACGCCGGTGAGCCCGCCGAGGTCCTCCTCGGCGAGCCCGTCGTCCGTCACGGCGTACAACCACACTCCGGTTCCGTCAGTCACGATCCTCCTCTTCCACACGAGCGCTCTCGACGGCCTCGCGGCGGCCCTGCCCGGACTCGAGTTCGGCGATCCGCTCGCGCAGCCGCCGGTTCTCGAGTTCCAGCTTGTCGTCCTCCCGATCGATCTCGCGGTTGCGGGCCTTGCTGCTGAGCCACGGATCCGACTCCCACCAGTCGATGCCCACGGCCTTCGCCGTCTCGAGGGAGGCGATCACCAACCGCAGTTTGATGGTGAGCAACTCGATGTCGAGCAGATTGACCTGGATGTCGCCGGCGATCACCAGGCCCTTGTCGAGGACCCGCTCGAGGATGTCGCCGAGGTTCGTCGACTGGTGACCGCCCCCGGACGGCTGCGGCGACGAGCTGCCCCCCATCACGGTCATCGCCGGGCCCTTTCGCCGATGTCGCTGCTGCCGCGGCCGTAGCGCTTGGTTCGGCGGTATGCCAGCAGGTTTCCGTCCAGGTCGATCTCCACCTCGTAGAGGGCCAGCATGTCCGCCGACGACGGGATGCGCCGATCCTCGAGCACCTCGATCTCCACGGTCCAGCCGTGATCGGCCGGCTCCACCGAGGTGGCCCCCTGGGGCTCCTTCGAGGTCAGCTCCACGAGGTGCTCGAGGGCGGCCGCGGCGGCCTCCCCTGCCGTCAGGGGCGGCGGCTGCTCGTCGTCGTCGTAGACGTCGTCGGAATCCTCGGGCGTCGCCCTGCCGCTCACAGGTTCTCACTCCCCCCGGCGGGTGCCGTACCGCCGCCAGGCCGGATCATGCGGTCGAGGACCGCCTGCTGCGCCTTCTCCTTCTCGTCCTCCGACAGTCGACCGGCCGCCGCCGCCTCGTCGATCTCCTCGAGTTCCCTCCGAATGGTCGCCGGATCGTGGAGTGTCTGCTCGACCTGGTCCTGGATGACTTCGCCGAGCCAGAGCACGCCTTTGACCGGGGCGAGCGGCAACAAGAGGATGGACGAGATCAGTCCCATGTGTCAGCCCTCCGGTTCCCGCTTCATCACGAAGTCGTACGCCGCCATCGGGCCCAGCAGTGTCATCTCGACCCGGCCGTCCCACTCGTGCGCGAGCGAACCCACCGCCTCCTCGAGCTCGCCCTGACGGTCGAGTTCGACGAGGACGGCGACGTGGGCCGCGTCCTCCTCATGCGTGGGCTGCCGCTCGTTGACCATCGGTTCGAGGGCCTCGAGGGCGTCGATCACCCGGCGGGTGTCCTCGGCGCGTTTGGTCTCGATCGCCTGGCTGATGATCTCCCCGAGAGCCATGCGGGCGTCGCGGGTGGCGTCCTCCGACTTGTCGCGGATCTCGTCGCGCAGCCGGGCGGCCTCGGAGTTCTCGTCGAGCACCTCGCGCAGGACCGCGTTCTCGACGTAGCGGCCCTTGATCACGAACTGCGCACGCCCCTCGAGCTCGTCCAGTGCTGCCTTCAGCTCGTCGTGGTTCTCCTCAAGCAGCTCCCTCTCCACCGCCTCCGCATCCGTCATCACCGCCCCGAACCGCAGCGGCAGCACGGGTGCGACGGCCGCGGAACCGTCCAGCAGTTCCGCGTGCGCCTTCAGATCGTCGGGCGTGCCGAGCGGCCGGTCGACCGAGATCTCGCTGACCAGTGCGGCGATGTCGCCGTGGCGCACCACCGCAACGTCGCTCTGGGGCTTCCCCACGCCCTTCGCGTGCTCCTCGGGCTCCACGTCGGCCGGCACGATGCCGTAGACGTACATCGCGGTGCTCTGCCCGCCCTCGCTCTCGGGTGCCTCTGCGGCCTGATCGGTGGACATCAATCCCCCCTTCTCTTCGGTCGGCTGGCCGTCTGCCGTTTGTCTTCCACGTCGCCGAGGAAGTCCATGACCTTCTCGCCCGCGGCCTCGAGCGCGCCCTTGGTCTTGTGCTTCGCCCCGCCCTGGGTGATGTCACCGACGAGGTCGGGCAGGCCCTTCGGTTCGTTCTGCGAGATCTCGAGCCGGTTCACCGCCTCGGCGAACCGCAGATAGGTATCGACACTGGCCACCACGATGCGTGCGTCGATGGTCAGCAGTTCGATGCCCACCAGCGACACCCGCACGAACGCGTCGATGACGAGTCCCTTGTCCAGGATGGTGTCGATGACGTCGGCCAGACCGGAGGAGTTGGGGCGGGCCATCGTGCCGCCGCCACCTCCGCCGCCGCCGCCGCCGGCGGGTTGGATGGTCATGTGCGTGCTCCTCGCCTGGCACCCTTGCGGGTGCTTGTGCCCGCGCGCCGTCGACGTGCGGGTGCCGGTTCCTCCTCCGGCTCCTCGTCGGCTTCGTCCTGCAGGCCCTCGTCTTCCTCGTCCTGATCCTCGGGGAGCTCCTCCTCGTCCTCCTCTTCGGAGAGTTCGTCCTCGGGGAGTTCCTCCTCGTCCTCGGTCTCTTCCTCGGCGAGTTCGTCCTCCGCGCCTTCGTCCCCGACGTCCTGCTCCTGGTCCTCCTGCTCCTGTTCTTCCTCTTCGCGCCGGGCGGTCTCGTCGTCCTTGACGACCTCGCTGTCGCGGATCTCGCCGTGCCAGCCCTGGATGTCCTCGGCGTGCAGGACGGCCTCGGTCATCACATGGCGTTCGAAGTGCTTGAGCTCCAGTCGTGCTCGTCGTCCCACGGCTCGCCACAGGTTGGCCGTCTTCTCGAACAGCCCCTTGGGGTGGTACTCGAGCACCATGATGATGCGGGTCAGGTTGTCGGTGATCTCGTGGAAGGTCACCGCCCCGTCGATGTAGCCCTTGGCGCCCTTCGAGCGCCACACGATCCGATCGAACGGAACCTGTTCGAGGATCGTCGACTCCCAGTTGCGCCGGGACCAGAACACCTTGCCGGTCCACTGCAGCTTCTCGTCCGAGGCCTGCTCGACCTGCTCGACCTTCTTCATGAACTTCGGCCAGTCCGCGAACAGGGTCCACTGGTCGTAGGCGAGCCGGATCGGAACGCCGACGTCGACCTGTTCGACGATATTGGTGAGCTTGATCTTCTTGCCGCCGCCGCCCTTACCCTTGCCGCCTCCGCCGAGGGATTCCTTCACGTCCTCGAACTTGTCCTTGGCGGTCTGCTTGATGTTCTCCATGGCTCCGCTGAACCGCGACTCGCCCTCGCCGGACTTCTGCACACCGGTCACCGCTCCGAGCAGGTTCCCGCCCCCGCCCTCGGCATAGTCGTTGAGGCGCCCGGCAGTCCCGGTCACCTTGTCGGAGACCGCCGACAGGGCACGCTCGGCAAACGTTCCGGCCAGACCCTGCAGTGATTTCTGCAGGTGCTTGGTGGGTGAGAGGTCCTGCACCGCCTTGCCGGCGCTTCCGGCCGCCCCGGTGGCCGTCTTACCGGCCTGTCCCGCGGTGCCGGCGGCGGTCTTGCCGGCCTTGCCCACGGTCTCCGTGGCGGTCTTGCCCAGCCGGCGGGTGGCCTCTCCGAGTGTTCGCGTCATCGGACTCACTTCCTCGTCCGCCGGACCGGAGCGCGTCCGGTGGCGGATGCCGCGGCGCGGGTGCTGCGCCGCCGGGGCTTCGACGGCTCCTCGTCCTCGTCGCCGGCCTCGTCCGGTTCCTGTGGCTTCGACTTGGCCCGGGATGCCTTGGGACGGCTCGCGGATTCCGCGGTACGCCGTCGGGCGGCGGGCCGCCGCCGCGCGGGCTTCGGGGCCTCCTCCTCGGCTTCTTCCTCCTCGGCTTCCTCGGCCTCTTCCGGAGCGCCCTCTTCCTCCTCGTCGGCCTCTTCCTCTTCGGCTTCCTCTTCCGGGTACTCCTCCTCCTCGGCGGACTCCTCGCCCGGCTCCTCCTCGTATTCGCCTTCGGCGTACTCGTCTTCGGGTCCCTCGTCGGCGTACTCCTCTTCCTCCGGCTCCTCCTCGGCAGCCTTGGAACGTCCGGCGGCGCGCTGCTGGAGCCGATCGTTGAGCGAATCGATCCGGTTGCTCGCGGCGGTGACCGCGGCCGCGCGGGCGGCGCTCATCAGTTCGCCACGAACCGAATCGGTGATCTTGACGAGTTCCGGTGAGGACCCGACCATCGAGGCCCCACGCTTGAGGATGTCCTGCGGGTTGCTGGGCAGGCGTCCCGTCAGGCCTGCCCCCGCGAGCATCAACGCCAGCCGCATCTTGTGCGTGCGACCGAGGAAGTACCCGATACTCACCCCGGCGGCAACTCGTGCCCCACCTTTCATGACCATTCTCCTTCGCCTGCAAGTGGCCGCGATGCGGGCAGGTTCTCGGCTGCGCACGATGTCTGGTCCGGTGCGTCGGGCCCGCGGTGCGGTTCGAATGTGGTGTAGCCCACACTACGCATTTCAAACATCGGTTCGCTGACGATCAACAGGAATGCGCGTGCGGCACCATCAGGGTGTGATAAAGGACTGATCGGTATGTCCCGGAGGTGTTTCCCGGCGGCACCCCGGGGGTATGACCACCCTCGACGGGGCGCGGCTCCGTCCCCGCAGAAATGCTAAGGAGGGCACCATGGCTCACCTCGCCAACAAGGTGATGCACAAGGCCGAGGAAGTGGTCGGCAAGACCCGGTACAACCTGGGCAAGCGGACCGGAAACAAGAACCTGCAGAGCGTGGGCAGGCGCGGCCAGGTCTCCGGGCGCGTCAAGCAGTTCGGCGACAACCTCACCCACGCGGTAAGGAATGCCCAAGGACGATTCAAGAACAGGTCACATCGTTCCGATCTCCGCTGAGCCTCCCGGCGCGCCGCCGGCGGGTGTCATTCGCAGGCGGCGAAGCCGCAGGCGCGCAGGGCGAACGCCGCCTCGGGCCCGATGATCTCGCCGACCAGGGTCAGGAACCGGTCGACGAACGCGGGCCCGTGCGGCGGCTCCGCCGGATCGTCCGGATCGGACGCATCCAGATGGTGCGCCAGCTCGTGCAGCACCACCAGCTCGCGGAACGCCCACGCGGTGTTCGCGCGGTGCTCCGGGAGCGCGATTGTGGCGCAATCGCTTTCGTAGTGAGCGGCGGCATGGCCGGCGCGTGCGCGGACGCGCACCCGCACCGACGCCCGCGACCAGCGCGCCCGCACCCAGTTCAGCGCCAGCACCGAGTCCACGTACGCCTGGACGGAATCGATGGAGGCGAAGCGCCGCTCCGCCGGCAGGGTCACCTGCGACCCGGCGAGCTCCACCACCCGGAGTCCGCGCTCGTCGGCGCGGTCGAACATCTTGCGTACCAAGGACTCCGCCTCGTAGACGGCGGTCCTCTGGGTGTCGCGCAGTCGGGTCACCGCGGCAACCGCCGGGCCGGAGTCGGCAGTTCCGGAGCCGTTCCCAGGCGCGCCTGCCGTCCCGCCCGGTCCCCCGCGCGACGGGCGTCGGACGAGTGCCCCACCCCCACCCCCGGCCCGCGCCAGCTGCCGCGCGCCTCGGACGTGCTGCGGTAGAAGTCTCGCAGCTCGATCTGCTTGTCCCGCAGTACCAGGGCCGTGCCCGGTGCGGCGGCCGCCGCCTCCTGCTCCGCGTCCTGCTTCGCCTCCGCGAGCCGCCGGCCGATCCGCGCCGCGAACGCCGACTGGAAGTTCAGCCGCGCGGTGACGGCCGCGACGGGCCGGCGCACCCGGGCCCGCACCCGCCGTCCCCCGCGGGTCTCGACCACCGTGCGCACCGTCGTCTCCTCCTTGTAGGTGCCCGAGCGCAGGTACGCGTCGGAGGCGCGGACCATCTGCACCAGCAGCGAGGAGTACAGCGCCTCGCACACGTCGATGTCGGAGGCGAAGCCGTAGGCGTAGATCACCGTCGACGTCGTGGTGATGTCGCACTGGACGTCGTTGGCGGCGGCGATCGCCAGGAACAGCTGCGCGTACGTCCGCAACCCCTTCCGGCCGGCCTCGCCGATGGTGATCAGGCGCTGCACGGGGGTGGCCCGGCGCTCCCGGCCCGCCGTGTGGGCACGCGCCACCGCCAGATCCACCGACGCCGCCGTGGCCAGCCGCTGCGCGGCGGCGAGGAACGCGTCGGCCTCGTGGGGGTTGTCGGTGGATTCCGCCTGACGGAGCAGGCCACCGATGCGGGTCAGCATCTTCTCCGAACTCACCCAGGCAGGCTACGCCGTGGTGCCCTTTCGGACCCGTGGTGATCCGAAAGGACACCACGGCGACGGGGTCGCCTATTCTCCTGCCATGGCCCCAGTGACCTTCGACCACGCGACCTGTCTGTTCCCCGGGTCGACCACGCCTGCCGTCGACGCGTTGAACCTGGAGATCGAGGACGGCGAGTTCCTCGTCCTGGTCGGCCCGTCCGGCTGCGGCAAGTCCACCTCCCTGCGGATGCTCGCGGGACTCGAACAGGTGCACAGCGGACGCATCCTCATCGGCGGCCGCGACGTCACGGCGCAGGAGCCCAAGGACCGGGACATCGCGATGGTGTTCCAGAACTACGCCCTCTACCCGCACATGTCCGTCGCCGAGAACATGGGCTTCGCCCTCAAGCTCGCCAAGACGCCGAAGGCGGAGATCCGCGCGCGGGTCGAGGAGGTCGCGAAGATGCTCGACCTCGAGCAGTACCTCGACCGCAAGCCCAAGGCGCTGTCCGGTGGGCAGCGGCAGCGTGTCGCCATGGGCCGCGCCATCGTCCGCCAGCCGCAGGTGTTCCTGATGGACGAGCCGCTGTCCAACCTCGACGCGAAGCTGCGCGTGCAGACCCGCACCCAGATCGCGCAGCTGCAGCGCCGCCTCGGCACCACCACCGTCTACGTCACGCACGACCAGGTGGAGGCGATGACGATGGGCGACCGCGTCGCCGTGCTCGACAAGGGGATCCTGCAGCAGTGCGCGTCGCCGCGCGTGCTCTACAACAAGCCCGCCAACGTGTTCGTCGCCGGATTCATGGGCTCGCCGGCGATGAACCTGTTCAGGCTGCCGGTCTTCGACCGCGGGGTGATGCTCGGCGACACCGCCGTGCAGGTGCCGCGCGACGTCGTCGGCCGGGTCACCGAGTCGGAGGTGGTGGTCGGCATCCGTCCCGAGCATTTCGAGATCGCGCCCGACGGCCTGGGGATGGACGTCGACGTCGTCGAGGAACTCGGCTCCGACGCCTACATCTACGGCCGCGCCCAGATCGCCGGCCGCCCGCAGCAGGTCGTCGCGCGCGGGGACTGGCGCAATCCGCCCCACAAGGGCGAGCGGGTGCACCTGCGGTTCGACCCGGACCAGGTGCACGTCTTCACCACATCCGACGGCCGTCGCCTGGGCTGAGCCGAGCGGCAGGGCACGACACGGAACCGATCAAGGTCGCGCGGAATCCCTGCACTCCGGTGCCCTCCATGCCAGAGTAAGGGCCGATGTCGGTGGCCGGGTGCCGCCGACGAGGCTTTTCTCACGATCTCAACGGGGAGTCATTCATGATTCTGAACTCGAAGGCGATGCGCCGCGCGGCGGTCGCGGCGTCCGCCGCGTCGCTGCTGGTGCTCACGGCCTGTTCCTCCGACGGCGGCTCGGACTCGGGCAGCGAAGGGGGCACCGCCGCCGGCGGTGAGGGCCGCGGCCCCATCACGATCGTCGAGGGTCAGGATCCGCTGAACACGGCGCTCGAGAGCATCATCGCCGACTGGAACGCGGAGCACCCGGACGAGCAGGTCACCTTCAAGCCGCTGGGCAAGGAAGCGGACCAGCAGCGCGACGACATCACCCAGCGCATGCAGGCCCAGAGCGACGAGTACGACCTCATCGCCGTGGACGTCACCAACACCGCCGAGTTCGCGGCCAACGGCTGGCTGCGGCCGCTCGAGGGTGACTACGCGATCGAGACCGGCGGCCTGCTGCCCGCCACGGTCGACTCCGCCACCTACAACGGCACCCTGTACGCGGCGCCGAAGAACACCAACGGCGCGTTCCTGTACTACCGCACCGACCTGGTCGACAAGGCCCCCGCCACGTGGGCGGAGCTGAAGGAGCAGTGCCCGAAGGCGCAGGAGGCGGGCATCGACTGCTACGTCGGCCAGTTCAAGAACTACGAGGGCCTGACGGTCAACGTCTCCGAGATCGTCAACGCCTACGGTGGCAGCTTCGTCGCCGAGGACGGCACCACGCCGGCCATCGATGACAAGACCGCCGAGGGGCTGCAGTTCGTCGTCGACTCGTTCAAGGACGGGACCATCCCCGAGGCCGCGCAGACGTACACCGAGGGCGAGTCGCAGAACGCCTTCGGCGAGGGCCGCGCCCTGTTCATGCGCACCTGGCCGGGCTTCTTCACCGACGGTGAGTCCTCGTCGGTCGCCGGCCGCTACGGCATCGCGGTGCTGCCGGGCGTGGACGGCCCCGGCGCCTCCACCCTGGGCGGCTACAACGTCGGCATCAGCGCGTTCTCCGATGCGCCGGCGACCGCCCGCGACTTCCTCGAGTTCATGCAGACGCGCAAGTCGCAGACCTACTACGCCGAGGCCGGTGGCGCGCCGGTCCTCGAGGAGGTCTACGACGACCCGCAGATCCTCGAGCAGTACCCGTACTTCGCGACGCTGAAGGAATCCCTGGCCAACGCGCAGCCGCGTCCGGTCACCCCGTACTACTCGCAGGTCTCCAAGGCCATCCGCGACAACGCCTACGCGGCGATCCGCGGTGAGAAGACGGTGGATCAGGCGCTCGCGGACACCAAGGCCGGCATCGAGACCGCCGGCAACTGATGCAGGAGTAGTACATGGCGAAGCCGCAGGTCGAGCCCGCGGACCAGTCGCCCACCACCACGGTCGGGACCGCAGTGATCGGTCCCGACCGTGGCCGTGGAGGCGGCCGGCACCGGGCTCCCGAGCCCCCCGAGCCGCCGGCCGCGGCAGTGAAGGCGCGCCGGCGGATACCGGTGTGGGCGTTCGTCGCGCCGACACTGGTCGTGCTGGCCGTCGTCATCCTGTATCCGCTCGGCCGGGCGGTGTGGATGTCGTTCCACGGCGACGCGAAGAAGCTCGATCCCGAGACGGGCCGGTTCGTCACCGGCGGCTTCGTCGGCGTCGAGAACTACGTCCGCTGGATCACGCAGAGCTGCGGCACCGCGACGGGCTCGATCCCGTGCCCGCCGGGCACCCTCGGCTCGCAGTTCTGGGGTTCGGTGGGCAACACCTTCTTCTTCACCGTGGTGACGGTGGCGCTGGAGACGGTCATCGGGTTCGCGATGGCGCTGGTGATGGCGAAGTCGTTCCGCGGTCGCGGCCTGCTGCGCGCGTCGGTGCTGGTGCCGTGGGCGATCCCCACCGCGGTCACCGCGAAGCTGTGGTTCTTCATCTTCGCCAACGACGGCATCGCCAACCAGATCCTCGGCACCGAGATCCTGTGGACGGCCGACCCGTGGCCCGCGCGGTTCGCGATCATCGTCGCCGACGTGTGGAAGACCGCTCCGTTCATGGCGCTGCTCATCCTGGCCGGGCTGCAGATGATCCCGTCGGACGTGTACGAGGCCGCCAAGGTCGACGGCGCGTCCGCCTGGCAGCGGTTCACCCAGATCACGCTGCCGCTGGTGAAGCCGGCGCTCATGGTCGCGATCCTGTTCCGCACGATGGACGCGCTGCGCATGTACGACCTGCCCGCCATCATGATGGGCTCCAACCCGGCCACCTCCACCATCTCGGTGCTGGTGGTCGACCAGATGCGCCAGGGCGCGAACTCCGCGTCGGCCCTGTCGACGATCACGTTCCTCATCATCTTCGCGGTGGCGTTCGTCCTGGTCCGGTTCCTCGGCGCCAACGCGGTGCGCACGCAGGAAGAACAGCGGAAGGGGACCCCGGCATGAGCCGACCGGGCACCGGCAAGGCCCTGCGCGGCAGCATCGGCACCTACGCCGGCGTCGCACTCATCGTCGTGTGGGGCCTGGCCCCGTGCTACTGGATGATCGTCACCGCGCTGCGCGACCCGGCGGACACGTTCAGCACCACGCCGTGGCCGACGAACCCGACGCTGCAGAACTTCGCGGACGCCCTGGACCCGTCCGCGAAGGTCAACTTCTCCCGGGCGCTGCTCAACAGCGTGATCATCGCCGGGGCCACCACCGCGATCGCGCTGCTGGTCGGTGTCTTCACCGCCTACGCGCTGTCCCGGTTCGACTTCCGCGGCAAGTACTTCGTCACCGGCATCATCCTCGGCGCATCGATGTTCCCCGTCGTCGCACTGGTGACGCCGCTGTTCCAGCTGTTCACCGACATCGGCTGGATCGGCAGCTACAAGGCCCTGATCATCCCGAACATCTCGTTCGTGCTGCCGCTGACGATCTACACGCTGACCTCGTTCTTCTCCGAGCTGCCCTGGGAGCTCGAGGAGGCCGCCCGCATGGACGGCGCCAGCCGGGGCCAGGCGTTCCGGATGATCATGCTGCCGCTCGCGGCGCCGGCGCTGTTCACCACCGCGATCCTCGCGTTCATCGCGACCGTCAACGAGTTCCTGCTCATGTCGCAGCTGTCGAGCGAGAAGACCGCCCCGGTGACCGTGGCGATGGCCCGGTTCACCGGGACCGACCCGTATGTGACGCCGTATGCGTCGATCATGGCGGGCGGCACCCTGGTGATGGTGCCGCTGGTGGTGATGGTGCTGATCTTCCAGCGTCGCATCATCGCGGGCCTGACCGCCGGCGGCGTCAAGTCGTGAGCCGCCGGCCGTCGCGCCGGCAGCGGCTCGAGCTGCTGCTCGGGTTCCTGACCATGGTCACGCTGCTGGCGCTGGTCGGTGCGGTCGCCGAGCTGCTGTCCGCCTCGCCCGGGGTGGTCCCGTCGCTGGTGCTGCTCGGGTGCGTGGCGGCGTGGGGGCTGACGTTCCGGGCCTGGCGGCGCGCGGGCTCCTGAGGGGTGCCGTATCGCCGCAGCTCGGAGGCGGTTTCTCCGCCGGGGCGCGCGGGCCGAGCGGTGTCCGCGCGGCCTGCGGTACCCGTCACATCGGGACGGAACTCCGTACCATGCGATCGAGAGGGTGCGATCATTCGTCGGACCCGGATCTTTCCGAGAAAGTGGTACGTGTGAGTTCTACGACCCCGTCGAACCCCCAGCACAGGAAACCCACCGCCGCTGCGAAAGCGCGGCGGTGGCGCATCGTCGGCAACATCGCGCTCGCCGTGGTGGCCGTTCTGGTGCTCGTGCCGGCGCTCGCGTTCGCGGTGGCGTACATGTCGACGGACGTGCCCCGCCCGTCGGACATGAGGACCAATCAGGTCGCGACGGTCTACGCCGCGGACGGTACCACCGAGCTGAGCCGGATCGTGCCACCCGAGGGCAACCGTGTCGAGGTCGACCTCGCGGAGATCCCGGAGCACGTGCGCAACGCCGTGCTCTCGGCCGAGGACCGCAACTTCTACAGCAACCCGGGCTTCTCGGTCAGCGGCTTCGCCCGCGCGGCCCGCGACAACGTGCTCGGCAAGGAAACCGCCGGCGGCGGGTCCACCATCACCCAGCAGTACGTCAAGAACGTGCTCGTCGGCGCCGACCGGACCGTCACCCGCAAGATGCGGGAGCTGGTGATCTCGACGAAGATGGCCAGGCAGTGGTCCAAGGACGAGATCCTGCAGGCGTACCTGAACACCATCTACTTCGGCCGCGGCGCCTACGGCATCGCCGCCGCCGCGCAGGCGTACTTCGGCAAGCCGGTCGGGGAGCTGTCGGTGGCCGAGGGCGCTGTGCTCGCCGGGGTGATCCAGACCCCGTCGGCGCTCGACCCCGAGTTCAACCGGCCGGCGATCGAGGCGCGCTGGAACTACGTCCTCGACGGCATGGTCGAGATGGGCGAGCTCGACACCGCCGAACGCGAGGCCCAGGAGTTTCCTCCGACGGTGCCGGCCGCGCAGGCGACGCAGGCCAACGAGGCCGGCGGACCGGAGGGGCTGCTGCGCACCCAGGTGATCCGCGAGCTCGAGGCGGCGGGCATCAGCGGCCAGGTGCTCAGCACCGAGGGCCTGCAGATCACGACGACGATCGATCCGCGGGCGCAGCAGGCGGCGATCGACTCGGCTCGCGAGACCCTCGAGGGCGAACCGGCGAACCTGCGCACGGCCGTCGTGTCGATCGATCCGCGCACCGGCGCGGTCCGGGCGTACTACGGCGGCGAGGAGGGTGCCGGGTTCGACTTCGCGCAGGCACCCGTGCAGACCGGCTCGGCGTTCAAGGTGTTCGGCCTCGTCGCGGCGCTGAAGGACGGCATCGGCCTGAACGCCCGGTTCAGCAGCGCTCCGCTGACCGTCGGCAATCTCGAGATCGGCAACGTCGAGGGCGAGTCGTGCGGCGTG
>NZ_PCZU01000241.1:898-9816 GCF_002887785.1 Rhodococcus sp. ENV425 | reverse complement strand
CACCATCGCCGAGGCGCTGAAGCGGTCGCTGAACACCAGCTTCTACCGGCTGATGCTGGCCATGGAGGACGGGCCGCAGAAGATCGCCGACGCCGCCCACGAGGCCGGCATCCCGCTCGAGATTCCCGGCATCGAGGGCCCCACGCTCAGCCACAACGGCGGCGCGCCGGAGGGCGGCATCGTGCTGGGCCAGTACCAGTCGCGGGTGATCGACATGGCGTCGGCGTACGCCACGCTCGCCGCGTCGGGGACCTACCACCAGCCGTACTTCGTGCAGCGGGTCGTCAACGCGGAGGGCGAGGTGCTGCTGGACCGGCCCGCGTCCCCGGGCGAGCAGCGCCTCGACCCGGCCGTCGCGGACAACGTCACGCAGGCGATGCAGCCGATCGCCGCGTACTCGCGCGGACACGCGCTCGCGGGCGGGCGGCCGTCGGCGGCGAAGACCGGGACCACCCAGCTCGGTGACACCGGCCTGAACAAGGACGCCTGGATGGTCGGGTACACCCCGTCGCTGTCGACCGCGGTGTGGGTCGGCACGCCGGACGGCACCGCGATCACGAACAGCTGGGGCGGGTCGATCTACGGTTCGATGCTGCCGTCGGACATCTGGAAGGGCACGATGGACGGTGCCCTCGAGGGCACCGAGGTCGAGAGCTTCCCGTGGCCCGAGCCGATCGGCGGGCAGGCGGGCGTGCCCGTCGACACCGGGGTGACGGCCCCGTCAAACAACGCCCCGGCGCCCGTGCAGCTGCCCCAGCTGCAGCTGCCGGAGCTGCCGCCGATCACGATCCCGGCGCCGCCGGTGGAGCTGCCGCCGGAGATCCAGGTGCCGCAGCAGATCGAGGTCCTGCCGGGCGTGACGATCCAGATTCCCGGATAGGTGATGGCGCCGCCGTGGGGGTGAGCGGTACCGCCGCCGGACCCCCGGGTCGGACCGGCCCGGGGTCCGAGAGACGCCACGGTCGCGTCGCGGCCTCGAACGTGGCGAACGCCTGCGCGGCCGTCAGCTCGCCCGCGGCGACAGGACCGAACAGGCCGACGATCCCCCACGCGAGGAACCGCACCGCCGGATCACACTCCGCCTCCCCCGCCTCGCACTGTTCGCGCAGGTGGCCGGCGAGGACCTCGTGGACCATGTGGGTGGTGGCGCGCACGAGCACGGCGTCGCTGCGCCGGCCGGCCAGCGCCTCGTACAACCGCGGGTGCTGCTCGCACAGGTCGAACACGGTGCGCACCGGTCCCCACGGCGTCTGCCGTCCCCGAGCGCGTTCCTCGACGGCCCGCTGCACGTATTCGGTGCAGCTGACCACCAGCAGGTCGTCCTTGTCGCGGAAGTGGTGGTAGAACGTGGAGCGGCCGACGTCGGCGCGATCGAGGATGTCGCGGACGGAGACGCGGTCGTAGCCCTTCTCGGTGAGCAACTCGATCAGCGCTCGGTGCAGTTCGTTGCGGGTCCGTCGGACACGGCGGTCCTCGGTGGGCGGCACGGGTTCTCCTGTGGTCGTCGGCGTTACCGCACATTGTGCGCCCGAGTGTCCGGAACCGGACACTTTCCGGGGTTTCGCTCCTGGCGTCGCGCGGCGACCGTCGTAACCATGGAGCCATGAGACACAACGACTTCCAGCGACAGTCCACCGTCCACGACGACGGACCGGGGGTGCTGATCACCCGGGTCCGTGGTTATGCCGCCTTCAACACGATCTTCTTCGCCGGTCGGCGATCGCGGGTCGACGCCGCGGCGGCGGACCTGCTCGGCCTCCAGCGCGGGCAGGCCGTTCTCGACATCGGTTGCGGACCGGGGGCATTCGCCCGCGTTCTGGCCGAGCGGGTCGGTCCCACGGGGCACGTGGTGGGGGTGGACCCGTCGCGGCAGATGATCGACCACGCGACCGCACGGGCGCGAAGGCTGCCCCACTGCGAGTTCCGCGTCGGTACGGCGCAGGAGCTCGACGACCCCGACGAGTCGTTCGACGCGGTGACCGCGACGTTCTCGATGCACCACATCCCCGAAGGCCGGCGCGACGACGCGCTGGCCCAGTTCTTCCGGGTGCTCCGTCCGGGCGGCCGGTTGCTGCTCGCCGACATGTACCCCACCGACCGGATCCGCCCGATCGCGGTGCGGGTCCTGACCCGTGCGATGCGCCACCGTCACGACGAGGCCGGCGCCTCGGACGTCGCCCGGGCGGTCGACCCGATCGCCGCCGTCGACGTCCGCAACTACGCGGGCGCACTGCGGAGGGCCGGATTCGACGAGCCGGCCTTCCACGAGATCCGGCCGTCGACCGGCTGCCTGGTGGCGGTCAGACCCGGTCCTCGCGGATGAGCCGGACGGCATGGTCGACGACGTCGTCGACCGACACGGACGGCTCGGCGGTCCGGTCGATCGAGAGCGACTCGACCATCGCCCACCAGCCCCGCAACCGCATGATCGTCCATGCGTCGCCCTCGGTGCCGAGCGCGGTCAGGGTCCGTTCGACCATGGTGCCCCGCATGGCCTCGCGGATCTCCCGGATCTGTGGGTCGGCGCCGAATCCGCCGTGGAACAGCGCCTGATAGTTCTGCCCGTGCCGGTCGATGAACGAGACGAAGGCATACACGACGGCGCGCAACGGATCGGTGTCGTCGGGATCAGGGACCGCGGCCCGCAGCAGGCGCCGCGCGGCCGCGGCCACGACGGCGACGTAGAAGTCCTGTTTGGTGGGGAAGTAGCGGAACAGCAGACCCCGGGAGATCCCGGCGATCTCGGCGACCCGGTCGACGGACAACGCATGGATGGGCCGGGCGGCCAGTTCCTGCAGGCCGATGGCGACGAGCTGGCGTTTGCGTTCCTCCGGAGGCAGGCGCCGCCGCTTCTCGGTGCTCACGGATGGTCCCTCCCTCTTGATGGTGTGCTGCGCGCCCGGCTAGTCTAACTAAGCATTGCTCAGTTAGAGCCACGGAGGCCTCATGGATTTCGGTCAATCGGAACGCTCGCGCGAGTATCTCGAGCGGCTGCGCAGCTTCGTCGCCACCGAGGTGGTGCCCGTGGAGGAGCGGCTGCGCCGGGAGCGGGTCGCCCCCTTCGCGGCGCGCGGCGACAGCTCGGGTGCCGCGACGTGGTCGGTGCCCGACGAGTTCCGCGAACTGCAGCGCAAGGCCCGCGCCCAGGGCCTGTGGAACCTCTTCCTCCCCGATTCCGAACTCGGTGCGGGCCTGTCGAACGTCGAATACGCCCCCCTGGCGGAGGAGATGGGCCGCTCCCCGTTCCGGTCGTCGATCTTCAACTGCGACGCCCCGGACACCGGCAACATGGAGGTGCTCTACCACTACGGCAGCCCCGAACAGAAGGAACGCTGGCTGCGTCCCCTCCTCGACGGCGAGATCCGCTCGGCGTTCTGCATGACCGAGCCCGGTGTCGCGTCCTCGGACGCGACGAACATGGCGGCCACCGCCGTCGTCGAGGGCGACGAGGTGGTGCTCAACGGAAGCAAGTGGTGGAGCACGGGCATCGGCAGCCCCGACTGCAAGATCCTCATCTTCATGGGCCTCACCGACCCGCACGCACCCAAGCACCAGCAGCACTCGATGGTGCTGGTGCCGATCGACACCCCCGGGGTGAAGGTCGAGCGGATGCTGTCCGCCATGGGCTTCTACGACGAGCCCGGCGGCCACGGCGAGGTGTCGTTCACCGACGTGCGCCTGCCGCTCGACGCGATCATCGCCGGCCCCGGCCGCGGATTCGAGATCGCCCAGGGCCGCCTCGGTCCCGGCCGCGTCCACCACTGCATGCGCCTGATCGGGCTCGCCGAGCACGCCCTCGAACTCGCCTGCCGCCGGGGCCTCGACCGCGTCGCGTTCGGCAAGCCCCTGGTCAACCTCGGCGGCAACCGCGAGCGCATCGCCGACGCCCGCATCGCGATCAATCAGCTGCGGCTGCTCGTGCTGCACACCGCCTGGCTGCTCGACACCCAGGGCCTGTCCGGCGCGCGTTCCGCCGTCTCCGAGATCAAGGTCGCCACCCCGCGCGTGGTGCAGCAGGTGATCGACTTCGCCATCCAGATCCATGGCGGCGCAGGTCTTTCGGACGACTTCCCGCTCGCCGGTGCCTGGACGGCCGCGCGGGCGCTGCGCCTGGCCGACGGCCCCGACGAGGTGCACCAGGGCCTGGTGGCCCGCTTCGAACTCGGCAAGTACAACAACCCGGAGGGGCGCAAGTGACGATTCCCGACAACGCCCGCGCCGTCCGCGACGAGGACACCTTCGACGTCGCGGCCGTCGCGGCCTGGCTCGGCGAGCACGCCGGCATCGCCGGGACCCCCGAGGTCCACCAGTTCTCCGGTGGCGCTTCGAATCTCACCTATCTGTTGCGCTCCCCCGCCCGGGCCCTCGTGCTGCGCCGGCCGCCGGTGGGAGCCAAGCCGTCCTCCGGTCACGACATGGTCCGCGAGTACCGCATCCAGTCGCTGCTCGCGCCCGCCTACCGGTACGTGCCGCGCATGGTCGGCCTGTGCACCGACCACAGCGTGCTCGGCAGCGACTTCTACGTGATGGAGCGGGTACCGGGGACGATCCTGCGGGCGAACCCGCCGGCCGAGCTCGACCTGACACCCGAGCGCACCCGCACGCTGTGCCTGCGGATCGTCGACCTGCTCGTCGAACTGCACGGCGTCGACCCCGCGTCCACGGGTCTGAGCGAATTCAGTCGCGGCTCGGGGTATGTCGCGCGCCAGGTCGCGGGATGGACCGCGCGCTACGAGAAGGCGCGCACCGAGAACGTCCCGGACTTCGCGCGGGTCACCAAGTGGCTGGACGAGACCCAGCCCGCCGACGTGGCATCGGCGGTCATCCACGGGGACTTCCGGCTCGACAACGTGGTGCTCGACGAGCACGACCCGCTGCAGCCCGTCGCGGTGCTGGACTGGGAGCTGGCCACCGTCGGCGATCCGCTCATGGATCTCGGCTCGTCCCTCGCCTACTGGGTGCAGGCGGACGACGATCCGATGCTGGTCGCCACCAAGCGGCAGCCGTCGGACCTGCCGGGCATGCTCACCCGCCGCGAGATCGTCGACTACTACTCGCAGAAGACCGGCCTCGCCGTGGACAACTGGGGCTTCTACGAGGTCTTCGGGCTCTTCCGGCTCGCGGTGATCGCCCAGCAGATCTACTACCGCTACCACCACGGGCAGACCACCAACCCGGCGTTCAAGGACTTCTGGGTGATCGTCGGCTACCTGGACTCGCGGTGCAACACGCTGATCGACGAGATCGAGGGGGGACGTGCATGAGCACGCGGAGGAACATCCTGATCACCGGCGCGAGCTCCGGCCTCGGCGCCGGCATGGCCCGCGAATTCGCCGCGCGGGGACGCAACCTCGCCCTCGCGGCGCGACGGATCGAGCGACTCGAGGAGTTGCGCGACGAACTGCTCGCGAAGCACCCGGGCATCACCGTCGCGGTGCGGCGGCTCGACGTGGACCGGCACGAGGACGTGTTCACGGTGTTCCGGGAGTTCGACGACGAACTCGGCGGCCTCGACCGGGTGATCGTCAACGCGGGCCTGGGCAAGGGACAGCCGCTGGGCACGGGCTACTTCCGCGCCAATGCGCAGACGGCGAACACCAATTTCCTGGGCGCGCTGGCGCAGAGCGAGGCCGCCCTCGAGCTCATGCGCCCCCGCAACGCCGGTCACGTGGTGCTGATCTCGTCGGTGAGTGCGGTGCGCGGGATGCCGCGCAATCTCACGACGTACGCGGCGTCGAAGGCCGCCGTCGCGGCGCTCGGCGAGGGCATGCGTGCGGACCTGGCCCGCACGGGCATCCGGGTGAGCACGATCTTCCCGGGGTTCATCCGCTCGGAGATCAACGAGAAGGTCGAGAACGTGCCGTTCATCGTCGACACCGAGACCGGGTGCCGCGCGCTGGCGGCCGCGATCGAGAAGGAACCGCACAAGGCGTACGTCCCGAGCTGGCCGTGGACGCCGCTCGCCTATGCGATGAAGGTGCTGCCGCTGTCCGTCGTCAGCCGGATGGTGTGAGTTCCCGCCCCCGACGCGAAGTGGCCGAATGTCACATTCCTTCAGTTGGATCGAAGGAATGTGACATTCGGCCACAGAGGCGGTGGAAGCCGCGGATCAGGCGTCGGCGCCGATGATGAAGGCCTCGAGCTCGGCGCGAGCCTTGTCGTCGGCCATCTGGACCGGCGGGGACTTCATCAGGTAGGCGGAGGCCGGCAGCACGGGGCCGCCGATGCCGCGGTCCTTGGCGATCTTCGCGGCGCGGATGGCGTCGATGATGATGCCGGCCGAGTTGGGCGAGTCCCACACCTCGAGCTTGTACTCGAGGTTCAGCGGCACGTCACCGAAGGCGCGGCCCTCGAGGCGGACGTACGCCCACTTGCGGTCGTCGAGCCAGCCGACGTGGTCGGACGGGCCGATGTGGACGTCGTTGGCGCCCATCTCCTTCTTGAGGTTGGAGGTGACGGCCTGGGTCTTGGAGATCTTCTTCGACTCGAGGCGCTCACGCTCGAGCATGTTCTTGAAGTCCATGTTGCCGCCGACGTTGAGCTGCATGGTGCGGTCGAGCTGCACACCGCGGTCCTCGAACAGCTTCGCCATCACGCGGTGGGTGATGGTGGCGCCGACCTGCGACTTGATGTCGTCGCCGACGATCGGGACGCCGGCCTCGGTGAACTTGGCGGCCCACTCCGGGTCGGAGGCGATGAACACGGGCAGCGCGTTGACGAAGGCGACGCCGGCGTCGATGCAGCACTGGGCGTAGAACTTGTCGGCCTCTTCGGAACCGACGGGCAGGTAGGACACGAGCACGTCGACCTTCGCGTCCTTCAGCGCCTGCACGACGTCCACGGGCTCGGCCTCGGAGAGCTCGATGGTCTCGGCGTAGTACTTGCCGATGCCGTCGAGGGTGTGGCCGCGCTGGACGGTGACGCCGCTCGGCGGCACGTCGGCGATCTTGATGGTGTTGTTCTCGCTGGCGAAGATCGCCTCGGAGAGGTCGAAGCCGACCTTCTTCGCGTCCACGTCGAACGCGGCGACGAACTGGACGTCGCGCACGTGGTACCGGCCGAACTCGACATGCATCAGGCCCGGAACGGTGGTGCCCGCCTCCGCGTCCTTGTAGTACTCGACGCCCTGGACCAGGGACGAGGCACAGTTCCCCACGCCTACAATGGCCACGCGCACCGAGGTGCTGTTCTCACCCATGGTCGGGTTCTCCTTCTGTGTTGCGTTGTGCTGTCGACTGCTCGGCGGCGATCAATTCGTTGAGCCAGCGGACCTCGCGCTCGCTCGACTCGAGCCCGAGCTGATGAAGCTGACGGGTGTAGCGGTCCAAGGTGCCGCTCGCCCGCCCGATTGCGTCGCGGAGCCCTTCTCTGCGCTCCTCGACCTGGCGGCGCCTGCCCTCGAGGATCCGCATCCGCGCCTCGGCGGGGGTGCGGCTGAAGAAGGCGAGGTGCACGCCGAAACCGTCGTCGGTGTAGTTCTGCGGCCCGGTGTCGGCCACCAGCTCGGAGAAGCGCTTACGGCCCTCCGGGGTGAGCTGGTACACGCGACGGGCTCGTCGCATGACGGTGCCGGGTGCTCCCGAGTCCTCCTCGATGAGTCCGTCGGCCTGCATACGTCGCAGCGTCGGGTAGAGGGAACCGTAGGAAAAGGCGCGGAACGCGCCGAGCAGTCCGGTCAGTCGTTTGCGGAGCTCGTAGCCGTGCATGGGCGACTCGAGGAGCAGCCCGAGGATTGCCAGCTCGAGCAAAGGGCCTCCTCCACCGTGTCGATGAACTTATCCGAGTGATGCGATTGTCGATTATATCGCACCGATATATAGGACGATACTGGAGCGGAGTGCATGTAACAACGGGTATCGGTAAATCGGTCAGGGTTCGTACGGGAACACCGCGATCGGCGTGCCGTCGAACGCGAAGACGAGATGCCCGCCCTGATCGGTGCCGGGACGCTGCGCGTGGACCACGACCGTGGCCCGGCCCTCGTCGTCGACGTCGACGCCGACCTGCTCCACCCGGCCGTCGGGCACCCGCAGCGTCGCGGGAGCGCCGAGGATCATCTCCGACACCGCGACCAGGTCCAGGCCCGCCAGATCGAAGGCCACCGCATCCGACGGCCGGGTACTCGGACTGCTCCACGAGTCGAACTCGCCGTCGAAGGTGTACGAGAGATACCGGTGCGGATCGCCGGCCACCGCCCGGTCGAACGACGCATGCTCCGGGAACAGGGTCAGGTCGTCGACCAGCGTGTCGCCGAACTCGGCCCGATAGTCCTCGACGAACCGGGCCAGCCCCTGCGGCGACGTCAGGTCCGGCAGCGGCTCCGGCCCGTCCGCCGCGTTCCCGACGACTCCCGCCAGCGCGCCCGTCACGGCCCCCACCGCGACGGTCGTCGCCGCGATCACCACACGCCGGGCCCTCACCGGGTCCCCCGGTTCTCGAACCGATGCAGCTCGATCAGTTCGCCCTGCGGCGTCACCTCGAGGAATCCGGTCTCGCCCGCCGTGTTGCGCACGAAGATGCGCACCGACGGCTGGTCGTACGAGAAGCCGACCGAGATGTGGCCGACCGTGCCGTCCGGCACGCCGACGCTCTGCGGCGCCCCCGCGACGTAGCGGGCGATCTCGTCGACGTCCAGCGTCGCCAGGTCGACCACCGGGGTGTCCACGGCACGGGTCCGGGGCGCATGGTCCGGGTCGAAACCGCCGCGGTAGGTGTACGACACCATGCGGTCCGGGACGTCGGGGACGGAGCGGGTGATGCTCGCGTGCTGCTCGAAGAAGTCCACCTTGTCGACGAGCGTGTTCCCGAACGCCGCCAGGTGGTCGGCCCGGTACTGCTCGAGGCCCGCCCGGGTCACCAGGCTCGGCGTCGGCACCACGACCGGTCGCAGCGCCGCCGGGTCGAGGTACAGCGCCTGC
>NZ_PCZU01000241.1:0-850 GCF_002887785.1 Rhodococcus sp. ENV425 | reverse complement strand
CCCAGCGGAACGTCGCCACCCCCGCCACCACCGCCGCCGTCACCACGGCCCCGGCGAACACCCAGGGACCCCAGGCGCGGACCCGTGCCGCCGCGGCGGCGCCCGGGCTCGCCTGCAGGTCGGCGACCAGTTCGTCGAGCTCGCCGAGCGTGTCCGCCGCACCGGCGCGCGCATCCCGGACCTCGTGCTCGGCGCCCGAGAGCTGACCGTCCGCATACGCCGCGTCGAGCCGCGCCCGGACCGCAGCCCGATCGGCGTCGCGTGCCCTGGTGGAAGGCGAATGGCGGCCGATCATGCGGGAGATCGTAACGACGCAGCTCAGAACACGCCCAGCACGCCGCCGTCGAACAGAATCTTCACGTACCGCGTGCCGTCGCCGGACTCGACGTAGATGGTCACCGCCGGGGTGCCGTCGTGGGCGAACGACACGTGCGAGACCGTGCCGCCGGGCAGGCCGACCAGCGCGGGCGCCTCCGCGATCCGGGCGGTCACGGCCCCCGCGTCGACCGCGCCGAGGTCGAAGTCCTGGTAGCCGGGGAAGCGCTGCACCGTCACCGGTTGGGCCCGCAGTGCCCCACCCGCGTAGGTGTACGTCGCGATCCGGCCCGGCTCGTCCGGCAGCGCCCGTTCGATGTGGGCCCGCTCCGGACGGAGGACCAGCCGGTACACGACCGTGTTGCCGAAGCGGTCCCGCACCGCCGCGAGAACCGCCTCGAACCCGCCGGGCTCGAGCGGCCGGACCGGGGTCACAACGATCGGATCGACACCGTCGTCGGGGACCGCCACCGGCGCGGCGGGCTGCTCCCGCACCGCCGCGGGTCCCGGCGCCGGGCCGTCCCCATCCGACAGC
>NZ_PCZU01000004.1:0-12936 GCF_002887785.1 Rhodococcus sp. ENV425 | reverse complement strand
AGATGACCAGCCGGGCGGCACCGCGGTCGAGCAGTTCGCGGATGAGGTCCGCAGCGGCCGCGGCCTGTTCGGTGCCGACGTGGCTCAGGTCGATCGTGATCGCGTGACCGGTGAGATCGTCGGGCAGGTCCTTGGGGACGGCGCCGGTGGCGCCGAGTCGCAGTTTCATCGTGTTCTCCTCTTACTGGACAAGATCGGTACGGGATAAAGAAAGGCACCCGAGGCGATGTGCCCGGGTGCCCGAGAAGGAGTCTTTCGAGTCGTCGACTCATTCCCGGGGTTGCCACTTGGCGAAGTGGAAGTACGCGTAGGTGTGTCGGCACCAGGTGGGTACGGCAATGCGCATCGACTTCGCCGCGATGACCTTGTCGTCTCGCATCGGACCGTACCTTTCTCGTGTGTTCCTACGGGTTAACCGGACACCATACCCGAGTAACGCGAATCTGACATCTCTTGTTTTCCGCCCATCTCGGGCGGCGGGTCAGAGCTTGGCGAGCCACGCCTCGAAACCGCGGGTGAACTCGTCCGAGAAGGGCAGATCGGCGATGTAGTCGGCGCCGGTGGACTGCTGGTCGCCGATGTCCTTGAGCACGTGGTTGGCCCGGTGCAGGCGCAGCGAGGTCAGGCTCGTGTGCACGAGTGCCGAGTCGAGGGCGTCGACGTCCTCGACCCGCACCTGGATGTCCTTCGCGGAGACGCTGGTGAGTACCGGCAGCGCCCCGTCGAGCTGGGCCGCGAGCATCCGCGGATCGAGGGCGTCCTCCTCGGCGAGGGCCTTTGCGTTGGCCGAGACCAGTCCGGCGTTGCGGAGCGGCTCGGGCAGGGTGTCGCTGAGGGTGCCGTCGGCCCGCAGCGATTCGACGGCGTCCGCGAGGGCGAGGCGCAGTTCGTCGGCCACCTGGATCGGGAGCTGACCGGCGTCGACGACGGCGTCGAGCTGGGCGTCGATCTGGGCGGTGAGCAGGTCCAGCAGCCGCACCGCCAGCGGCTCGAGCAGGGCGATGCCCGCGACGGGCGCGCCGGCGTGGGCGAGGGAGAGGGCGATGAGCGCGCCCTCGCTGTGCCCGACGACGTAGAGCCGCTCGGCGTCGACGCCCGGCTGTCCGGCGAGGAACCGCAGGCCGTCGGTGGCGGCATCGATGAAGGTGGAGAATCCGAGGTCGGCGACGTCGGAGACGTCGTACGGACCGAGGCCGGTGACGCCACTGCCGAGCTTGTCGTAGCGCAGGCTGGCGAAGCCGTTGCGTTCGAGCACGTCGGCGAGGTGACGCAGGGTGCCGATCGGGCCGGGCAGCAGCGCGCTGTCGCCGTTGCGGTCGGTGGGACCGCTGCCGGCGAGCAGCAGCACGGCGGGGACGTCCCCGTCGCCCGCGGCGGGCACGCGCAGGCTGCCGTGCAGGGTCACGTCGCCGCTGGAGAAGGAGATGTCGGTGTCCGCCATGGCGTCGTGTCTATCAGAACCGGTCAGCCCGTCCGCAGGCGGCTCAGCCCTCGGTACCCGCGGTGGACGGCCCACGCGAAGCCGGCGAGCAGGGGCACGACGAGCAGCGGGACGACGAGCGCGATCAACGACGTGACGAAGGAGAGCAGGTCGTCGAGCAGTGACAGCGCCGGGTTGCCGAGTCCCGCGGTCGTGACCGTGCTCGCCGCGCGGGTGCCGGTCTGCACCGTGCTCACCGCCATCGCGGTCGGGGCGCCGACGACGATGCCGGCGAGGGCCGCCATCGCCGGGTCGAGATCGGCGAACGCGGCCCAGGCGGCGAGCGCGCCGGCGACGGGCCGCACGACGGTGGCGACGGCCGAGAGGACGTTGTCGACGAGGGGGACCAGGTCGGCGCCGATCTCGACGACGGTGGCGATCGCCAGGGCGGCGAGCGCGCCCGTCGACCCGACCCACTGCATCGACTCGTTGAGCGCGATCCCGAACAGGCCGAAGTGCACCGCGGTGCCGAGCATCAGCAGCGGGAGAAAGGTGCGCAGGCCGGTGGCGGCGGCCAGTCCGAGGCCCAGCAGTGCCGCGAGGAGCCAGGTGTCCATGGCGGGAGTGTAGGGATCGCCGCCGACATCGGGTACCGAACCGGGCCGGGCAGGCGCTCCCGCGCGGCGTTCCCGCCGCGGCGACGCGCCGCGGCTGCAGGTGCCGAAATCACCGAACGCTCGTACCTTGGGAGGGGTGACGTCACCCACAGTCAGGCCGTCCACCCTCGGCGAGCTGCGCGCCTCGGGCCATGTGCACCGCTCCGTCAAGGACGAGATCCGGCAGAACCTGCTCGCCGCCCTGCGCGACGGCATCGACCCGTGGCCGGGCATCGTCGGATTCGACGACACCGTCGTTCCGCAACTCGAACGCGCCCTCCTCGCGGGCCACGACGTGGTGCTGCTGGGCGAACGCGGTCAGGGCAAGACCCGGTTGCTGCGCACCCTGCCCCTGCTGCTCGACGAGTGGACACCGGTGATCGCCGGCTCCGAGCTCGGGGAGCATCCCTACGACCCGATCACCCCCGCCTCGATCCGCCGCGCCGCGGAGCTCGGCGACGACCTGCCCGTCGCCTGGCGGCACCGCAGCGAGCGCTACGCCGAGAAGCTCGCCACCCCCGACACCTCCGTCGCCGACCTGGTCGGCGACGTCGACCCCGTCAAGGTCGCCGAGGGCCGCAGCCTCGGCGACCCCGAGACCATCCACTTCGGTCTCGTACCCCGCGCCCACCGCGGCATCGTCGCCGTCAACGAGCTGCCCGACCTCGCCGAGCGCATCCAGGTCTCGCTGCTCAACGTGATGGAGGAGCGCGACATCCAGGTGCGGGGGTACACGCTGCGGCTCCCGCTCGACGTCCTGCTCGTCGCCAGCGCCAACCCGGAGGACTACACCAACCGGGGCCGGATCATCACCCCGCTCAAGGACCGGTTCGGCGCCGAGATCCGTACCCACTACCCGACGCAGCTCGACGACGAGATCGCCGTCATCGAGCAGGAGGCGCAGCTGCAGTCGCGGGTCCCGGACTTCCTGCTCGAGATCCTGGCCCGCTTCACCCGCCTGCTGCGCGAATCCACGTCGGTGGACCAGCGTTCCGGCGTGTCCGCGCGCTTCGCCGTCGCCGGTGCCGAGACCGTCGCGGCCGCCGCGATGCGTCGCGGGGCCGTGCTCGGCGAGGCCGACCCCGTCGCACGGCCCGTCGACCTCGGCACCGTCGTGGAGGTGCTGCGCGGCAAGGTCGAGTTCGAATCCTGCGAGGAGGGACGGGAATTCGAGGTGCTCGACCATCTGCTCCGGCGGGCCACGGCGGACGCCGCCCGAACCCGGCTGGCCGGGGTGGACCTCGGTCCGCTCGTCGCGGCCGTCGAGCAGGGCCGGCCGGTGGTGACCGGCGACCGGATCACCGCCAAGGCGCTGCTCGACGAGCTGCCCGACCTGCCCGTCCTCGACGTCGTCGCCGAACGGCTCGGCGCGGACGGCATCGGAACCCGGGCTGCCGCCGTCGAACTCGCCCTCGAGGGCCTCTATCTGGCGCGGCGCATCGCCAAGCACGCCGACGACGACGGTGCCGCGGTGTACTCCTGATGAGCCGGGGCGCGAGGTACGGACCTTACGACGGCGGCGACCCGCTCGCCCCGCCGGTGGATCTGCGTGAGGCCCTCGCCGCCATCGGCGAGGACGTGCTGTCCGGCAGTTCGCCGCGACGGGCGCTGCGGGAGCTGCTGCGCCGCGGGCACGGGTCCATGCGCGGCCTGGACCGGCTTGCCGCGCAGGCGAATCGGCGTCGCAGGGACCTGCTGGACCGCACGAATCTCGACGGCACGCTGCGTGAGGTGCGCGAGCTGCTCGACCGGGCCGTGCTCGAGGAGCGCAAGGCGCTCGCGCGCGCTCTCGACGACGAGGCCCGGTTCGCGGAGATGCGGATCGAGGAACTGCCCGCCTCCGCCGCCCAGGCCGTGCAGGAACTCGCCGACTACGACTGGCGCAGTTCGCAAGCCCGGGAGGACTACGAGAAGATCCGCGATCTGCTGGGGCGGGAGATGCTCGACCAGCGGTTCGCCGGGATGAAGCAGGCCCTCGAAGGCGCGACCGACGAGGACCGCGAACGTGTGAACCGGATGCTCGAGGATCTGAACGATCTGCTGGACAAGCATTCCCGCGGGGAGGACACCCAGGAGGACTTCGAGCAGTTCATGGCCGAGCACGGCGACTTCTTCCCGGAGAACCCCCGCAACGTGGAGGAACTGCTCGACTCGCTCGCCCAGCGCGCGGCGGCGGCGCAGCGACTGCGCAACTCGCTCAGCCAGGAACAGCGGGACGAGCTCGACGCCCTCGCCCAGCAGGCGTTCGGCTCGCCGAGCCTGATGTCGCAGCTCGACCGCCTCGACTCGCACCTGCGCGCCGCCCGTCCCGGCGAGGACTGGACCGGGTCGGAGCGGTTCCGCGGCGACCAGGGCATGGGCCTCGGCGAAGCGACCGGGGCGCTGCAGGAGGTTGCCGAACTCGACGCGCTCGCCGACCAGCTCTCCCAGCAGTACGCCGGGGCCTCCCTCGACGACATCGACCTCGACGCGCTGGCTCGCCAGCTCGGCGACGAGGCCGCGGCCGACGCGCGCATGCTCGCCCAGCTCGAGAGGGAACTGCAACGGCAGGGGTTCTTCGACCGCGGCGCCGACGGGCAGTGGCGACTGTCGCCCAAGGCGATGCGCGAACTCGGCCGGACCGCGCTGCGCGACGTCATGGACCAGCTGTCCACCCGCGGCGGGCAGCGCGAGACCCGCCGTGCGGGGGCGACGGGCGAGCCCACCGGGGCGTCGCGTCCGTGGGAGTTCGGCGACACCGAGCCGTGGGACGTCGTGCGCACCCTCACCAACGCCACCCTGCGCGCTCCCGCGCGAATCCCGGTGCGGATGGACGTCACCGACGTCGAGGTCGTCGAGACCGAGCAGCGCACCCAGGCCGCCGTGGCACTGCTGGTGGACACCTCGTTCTCGATGGTGATGGACGGTCGATGGGTGCCGATGAAGCGCACGGCACTGGCCCTCAACCACCTGGTCTCGACCCGGTTCCGCGGTGACGCCCTGCAGCTGATCGCGTTCGGCCGGCACGCTCGGGTCGTCACCGCCACCGAACTCGCCGGGCTGGACGGGGTCTACGAGCAGGGCACCAACCTGCATCATGCGCTGATGCTGGCCGGCCGGCACCTGCGCCGGCATTCCAACGCCCAGCCGGTGGTGCTGGTGGTCACCGACGGCGAACCCACCGCGCACCTCGAGGCGGACGGCTACGCGGCGTTCGACTATCCACCCAGCGTCCGCACCCTGGGGATGACGGTCCGCGAATTCGATCATCTCGCCCGCGCCGGTGCGCACGTGACGATCTTCCGGCTCGGCGACGATCCCGGGCTGGCACGGATCGTCGACCGTATGGCCCGCCGGGTCGGTGGGCGGGTCGTCGCGCCCGACGTCGACGGACTCGGCGCCGCCGTCGTCGGTGACTACGTGCGGCTGCGCCGGCGGTGACTATGCGCGGCTGCGCCGCCGGTAACTATGCGCGGCTGCGCCGCCGCTGACGCGGCCGTGCGCGGTTCCGGTAGTGGGAGCTACCGAAAGCGCGCACGGGTGGCGTCTACCTGCGCAGCGCCCGCCACGTGCTCACCGCGGCAGCCGACAGCAGTCCCGCGGTTACCAGGAACACCGAGGCGGTGCCGGCGACCCCGGCGATCGCGCCGGCTGCCAACGGCACCGACACCTGGCCGAGACGGTTGCCGGTGAGGCGTACCGCCAGCGCCGACGCCCGGTCCGCCGGTGCCACCAGTTCGACCACCCACGTCATGGTCAGCGGCTGCCCGAAACCCCAGAAGGCGCCGCAGAGCGCCAGGAGCGCGCCCAGCGCCCACGGGTTGGGCAGAAACGGCAGGGCCGCGACGGGCAGCGCAGTGCACGCCGTCGCCGACAGCAGCAGACGTCGCCGCGGGATCGTCCGCAGCGCCCACGGCAGCACCGCGCGCGAGACGATCGACGCGACGGTGCGGGCGGTGAGCAGAGCCGACACGAGCAGCACCCCGAATCCGAACTCCTCACCGAGCAGCGGCAGGTACGCGACGACGATGTCCACGGACGCCAGCACCACGAGGCTCGAGAACATCGCGGGCTTCATCCCGCGCGTGCGCAGCATCGACAGCACCGACTGCGGGGGCGCGTCGTCCGGGGTGCGTCCGGAACCGGGTGGTTCGCGCAAGCCGACGACGAACGGCAGGGCCATCGCGGCCAGAACCGTCATCACGAGCAGCGCCGGCGTGGTCTCGACGGTCTCGCCGTTGCTCGCCGCAGCGATCACGCCGGCGAGCGGCACCCCGATCGCCTGACCGACCGACACCCCGAGGGTGATGCCCGCGAAGCCGCGATCGAGCTCGCCCGGCGGCGACAGGATCGACACGAACGCCTGCCCCGACACCGTCACCAGGAGCTGACCGAGACCCAGGACGGCGTTGCCGAGACCGAGCACCAGCAGGTCCGGGCTGAGGGCGATGATCAGCGCACCGGCCACCGACACGACCACCCCGGCCCGGAGGATTCCGGCCGCGTGCCGGCGGTCGACGGCCCGGCCGAGTGGCACCGCGAGCACCAGCGGAACGAGGGCGAACAGGGCCGTCACCACGCCGATCACGGCCGCGTCGCCGCCGAGGGCGAGAACGCGGTAGGAGACGAGGACGCGCACCGACTGGAACGTCGCGTGCAGCAGCGCCGTCGCCGTGCACAGGAGCAGCAGCCAGTGCCGGGGGATGCGGGCCATCGATCAGCCGGCCGTCACGATCCGGTCGGCGAGCGGCGCCCGCAGCGTCAGTTCGAGCACACCGGTGACGGCGATCATGATGCACGCCCGGTCCACCGCCTCGGGCAGCGTGCCGCCGCGCAGCGCCACCGTCACGGTGGTGCCGGACTCGGTGACGGTGGCATCGACCCCGAAACACTCGGGTGTGCCGGTCTCGAAGTGGACGGCGATGCGGTCGCCGTCGACGCGGGTCCACGACTGTATCGGGATCGGGTGCGGGTCGACGAGATCGTCGCGGGCCGTGAAGACCGTTGCCCCCTCCGGCGTCGGCGCCTCGGGCAGGGCGGGGACGCCGGCGCCGCCCGGACCGCACGCGACGGCCAGGACGCAGCAGGCGGCGAGCAGCAGCAATCGCATGGGTCTCAACCTAGCCGTGCCCGTCATGCCAGCAGCGCGGCGACGACGCCGATCGCGGGTATCGAGGCGAGCGTGGTGACCAGCGCGGCGTCGCGGGCGAGCACCATGCCGCGGCCGTAGCGGCTGGCGTAGACGAACACGTTCTGTGCTGTCGGCAGCGTCGCCACCACGACGATCGCGAAGAGCTCGTGCCCGTCGAGGCCCATCAGGTGGCGGGCCATGACGTAGGCGAGGACGGGCTGCACCACGATCTTGAGTACCGAGGCGAGCGCGACGTCGCGGCGTGGGCTCGTGCCCTTTTCGAGCACCCGCACGCCCTGGAGCGACAGGCCGAACGCGAGCAGGGCACCCGGCACCGAGGCGCCCCCGAGGAGGTGGAACGGCTGCATCAGCGCGGTGGGCAGCGTCCAGCCGGCGACGGCGACGGTGAGCCCGGCCGCACCGGCCAGCACGATGGGGTTCTTGAACGGGGCGGTGACCGTCTCCATCCGGGACGCCCCGGCGCGCATCGTGGACAGGTCCAGCATCGTCAACGCGATGGGGGAGAACAGCACGATCTGGAACAGCAGCAGCGGCGCGACGAAGGAGGCGTCGCCGAGGACGAACACCGCGATCGGGATGCCGAGGTTGGCGGAGTTGACGTAGGAGGCGGCGAGCGCGCCGATCGTCAGTTCCGGCAGGGGCCGGCGCAGCCACAGCTTCGCGACGACGAGGTAGAGCGCGGCGACGGCGAACGCCGTGGCCGCGGCGACGTACAGGGTGGGGGAGAAGATCACCGACAGGTCGGAGGTGGCCAGCGAGTCGAACAGCAGCGCGGGGGTGGCGACGAAGAACACCATCCGGCTGAGCACGAACTGTCCCTCGGGTCCGAGCGTGCCGGTGCGGCCGAGCGCGAATCCGATCGCGATGATCACGAAGATGACGCTGAATCCCGCGATCACGCCCGACACCGACCGTCACAACCCTTCGTCACCACCCGACACTCAGGCGCTGCACGCCAGGCCGAGAACCTTACCGGCGGTAACGGCACCGCGGCTCACCGGGCGTGCCGGGCAGCAGGAACGATGCGGGTGGGAGCCCGGCCGGGCATCGCGGGCGAAAGTCTGCGATGCTGAAAAAATGCCGACCGACCCGATTGTTTACCCTCCGGCCAACGTCATCGCGCTGGCTCAGCATCCGCGCTACCAGCACGCCGACTGGACGATCTCGGAGCGGCTGGTGCGACGGCAGGAACTGGTCCTGCAGCATCTCGGCGTGTGCGGCGACGACGGTTCCTGAGGGGCTCCGGGCCCGGGACCGGCGCACCTCGCCGCCGTGCTCCGGGGCGGACTCAGGGCGTCACCGTGGCGACGAACGTCATCCGGTCCCCGCGGTAGAGCGACCGCCGCTGCTCGATCGGCGCGTCGTGCTGATCGTAGGAAACGCGGTTGAGCAGGAGCATGGGCGTGCGGATGTCGGCGTCGAGGAGTGCCGCCTCGCGGGCGTCGGGCAGGGTGGTCTCGATGTACTCGACCGCGCGCGCGAAGGTGATCCCGCGCGCGCGGATCGCCGCGTACAGCGACGACGTGGAGTCGAAGCTGTCGACGAGTCCCGGATAGCGATCGGCGGGCAGGCGCGTCCGTTCGAGTCCGACGCGGACGCCGTCGGTGAGCAGGACGCGTTCGAGTTCGAGGACGGGGTCGCCGACGGCGATCGCGAGTACCTCGGCGAGGTCGGGGTCGGCGGCGAGGTCGGTCCAGCCGACGAGAATGCGTCCCGCGCTGCGGCCCTCCGCGAGGGCGGCCTCGGTGTAGGAGCCGATGATCAGCGGTTGCAGGATCTTGGGCTTCGCGACGACGGTGCCCCGGCCGCGGCGTTCGATGCGGCCGTCGACGAGGAGTTCGCGCAGCGCCTGGCGCACGGTCTCCCGGGCCACGTCGAACCGGGTGGCGAGGTCGCGCTCGGAGGGCACCGGGTCGCCGACGGAGAGTTCGTCGAGCAGGGCGTCGACCTGATGCCGCACGATCTGGTGCTTGGGGACCCGGGCCTCGCGAGCGGTTGCTGTCACGCTCGAAGCGTACCGGATTTTGGTCTATACCAATTGTTCACCGCGCGTTCGCCTGCCGTCCCCTCATTGGTCTAGACCATCGCTCAGGCTCGGGGCCATGCGAATCCTGATCATCGGCGGCGGCATTCTGGGCACCGCCCACGCCGACGCCGCCGTCCGCCGCGGACACGACGTCGTTCACCTCGAACGCGAACCGGAGGCCCGGGGCGCCACCGTCCGCAACTTCGGCCTCGTGTGGGTCTCCGGGCGTACCGAGGGCGAACTGGCTGCCACCCTGCGCTCTCGCGAGTTGTGGGCCGACCTCGGCGCCCGCGTCCCCGGCATCGGTTTCCGGGCGAACGGATCGATCACCCTTCTTCGCACCGACGCCGAGGTGGCCGTCGCCCGGGAGGCCGCGGACCGCCCCGACGCGCGTGACCGGGGCTTCACCCTGCTCGAGCCCGAGGCGGTCCGGCGGCTCAACCCCGCCCTGCGCGGCAAGTTCGTCGCCGGTCTGCACTGCAGCACCGACGCCGCCGTCGAATCCCGCGTCGCCCTGCCCGCGATCCGGTGGCACCTCGCCACCTCCGGGCGGTATCGATTCCGGCCGGAGACCGAGGCGCGCACCGTGACCCGCACCGCCCACGGCACCGTGCAGGTGCGCGACGACCACGGCGCCGTCCACGAGGCCGACCTCGTGCTCGTGTGCCCCGGAGCGACCCTGTCCGGTCTCGCCCGCGAACTCGGCGGCGACCTGCCCCTGCGCCGCGTGCGATTGCAGATGATGCAGACCGCGCCGCTGGGGGAGAAGCTCACCACGTCCGTCGCCGACGGCGACAGCCTGCGCTACTACCCGGGATTCGCCGGGGCCGCGCTGGAGGAGCTGAAGGCGCGCGAACCGCAGGCGCTCACCGCCGAGCGGCACCGCATGCAGCTGCTGTGCGTGCAGCGCCTGGACGGCGGGCTCACTCTCGGCGACACCCACGAGTACGACGAACCGTTCGCCTTCGACGTCGACGAGGCCCCGTACGAGCACCTCGTCACCGTCGCGGAGGACCTGCTCGGACGCCGGCTCCCGCCGGTGATGCGGCGCTGGGCCGGGGTCTACAGCCAGTGCCTCGATCCCACCGAACTCGTCCACCGTGCCCGCGTCGACGACGACATCTGGATCATCGCCGGGCCGGGCGGCCGCGGCATGACCCTCGGCCCCTACCTCGGCGAGCGGACCGCCGATCTCCTCGAGCTCTGAACATCCTCTCCCGCAACGATTCCGGAGTAGCAATGACTGTCATCCGACTGGCCGTGCTCGACATGGCCGGCACCACCGTCGCCGACGGCGGCCTCGTCCTCCGCGCCTTCGACGCGGCCGCCACCAGCGTCGGACTGCCCACCGACGGGCCCGAACGCGACGCCGCCCGGAGCTACGTCCTCGACACGATGGGCCGGTCCAAGATCGTCGTCTTCCGGTCCCTGTTCGGCTCCGAGGAACGGGCCCGCGCCGCGAACGCCGCCTTCGAGCGGGCCTACGACGAATTCGTCGACGCCGGCGAGGTCGAGCCGATCCCCGGGGCCGCCGAGGCGATCACCCGGTTGCGCGACGCCGGCCTCGCCGTGGCCCTCACCACCGGCTTCAGCCGCACCACCCAGGACCGGCTGCTCGCCGCCCTCGGCTGGGAGGACCTCGCCGATCTCACCCTCGCGCCGTCCGACGCCGTTCGCGGCCGGCCGTACCCCGACCTGGTGCTCACCGCGCTGCTGCGCGCCGAGATCGACGACGTTCGCGAGGTCGCCGTGGTCGGCGACACCGTGGGCGACATGCTCTCCGGCCGCCGCGCCGGTGCCTCCGTCGTCGCCGGCACCCGCACCGGCGCCCACGACGAACAGGCGCTGCGCGACGCCGGGGCCACCCACATCGTCGATTCCGTCGCCGACCTGCCCGATCTGCTCCTGCAGTCCTGACAGACACCCCGACCCCGAGGACTTCCCGACATGCACTGCTCCAGCCGAACGGTCGCCGCGACCGCGCTCGCGACCGGCCTCGCTCTCGCCCTCACCGCCTGCGGCGGCTCCGATCCCGACGCCGTCAACGCCCAGGGCTTCCCCGAGAAGCTCACCCTGGCCGCGATTCCCGCCGAGAACTCGGCGGACCTGCAGGCCGGTTACGACCCGCTCATCGCGCTCCTCGAGCGCGAGACCGACGCCGAGGTCGAGTTCGTGCAGGCCTCCGACTACGCCGGCGTGGTCGAGGGCATCATCGCCGACAACGTCGACCTCGCCTTCTTCGGCCCGTTCGCCTACGTCGTGGCCGGCGTCAACGGCGCCGATGTCAGCCCGCTCGGCGCCGTCGTCCAGGCCGCCGGCGGCGAGCCGGGTTACCGGTCCTACGGCCTCACCCGCTCCGACAACACCGAGATCGACGGCATCGACGACTTCGCCGGCAAGGACGTGTGCTTCGTGGACCCGGGATCCACGTCCGGATTCCTCTACCCCTCCGCGGGACTCATCGAGGCCGGCGTCGTCGAATCCGGCACCGAGCAGGCCGTCGCCGCCGGTGTGAACCCGATCTACGCGGGCGGCCACGACGCCTCGGCCCTCGCGATCGCCGCCGGCGACTGCGATGCCGGATTCGCCTTCGACACCATGGTCGACGAGACCATGATCGCCAGCGGCGACCTGAAGGAAGGCGAACTGAAGAAGGTCTGGGAGTCCGAGACGATCGCCGGCTCGCTGTTCGTGGCGAGCAACTCGCTCGGTGCCGACACCGTCGACCGGCTCCGCACGATCTTCGTCGACAAGGCCAATGCCGATCACATGCGCGCCGCGGGACTGTGCGACGGCGAGTGCCGCATCACCGACGAACGGGCGTGGGGCGTCGTCGCCGCGACCGACGCCGACTACGAGGGCGTGCGCGAGGTGTGTGCCCTGACCGAGTCCGACAAGTGCAAGGGCTGAGTTGAACAGCGATCACACCGTCGCGGGCGACGAAGACCTCACCGTCGCGGGTGACGAAGACCTCACCGTGGCGGGCGATGATGTCGTCGTCTCCGCCCGTCGCGTCACGAAGAAGTTCGGCCACACCGTGGCTCTCGACGGTGTCGACCTCGAGGTGCATCGCAGCGAACTCGTCGTGCTGCTGGGCCTGTCCGGCTCCGGTAAGTCGACGCTGCTGCGCTGCCTCAACGGTCTGCACAGCGTCACCGAAGGGGCCGTGGAGGTGGCCGGCACCCGCGTCGATCTGGCGTCCCGCGCCGAGCTGCGCATGCTGCGGCGGGAGGTCGGGTTCGTCTTCCAGCACTTCAACCTCGTCGGCCGGCTCAGCTGCCTCGAGAACGTCCTCGTCGGCGGGCTCGGGCGCCTGCGCCTGCCCCGCTACGGCGCCGCGACGTACCCGAAGCGGATGCGCACCGAGGCCCTCGACCACCTCGACCGCGTGGGGCTGGCCGACCTCGCGGATCGTCGCGCCGACACCCTCTCCGGTGGGCAGCAGCAACGGGTCGCGATCGCGCGGACGCTGATGCAGCGTCCCACCGTCCTGCTCGCCGACGAACCGGTCGCGTCCCTCGACCCCGAGAACGCCGGGGTGGTGATGGACCTGCTCTTCCGTGTGTGCATGGAGGACAAGCTCACCGTCGTGTGCACCCTGCACCAGGTGGACCTCGCGCTGGGCTGGGCCCACCGGATCGTCGGCCTGCGCGGCGGACGGAAGGTGCTCGACCGGCCGGCCGTGGAGCTGAGCAGGGGTGAG
>NZ_PCZU01000240.1:0-929 GCF_002887785.1 Rhodococcus sp. ENV425 | reverse complement strand
GCGGCGCAGCATCCAGAAGAACACCGGGCCGCCGACCAGCGAGGTCAGCATGCCCAGCGGCAGGTCCGCGTTCTCCACCAGGGTGCGGGCGCCGAGGTCCGCGGCCAGCAGCACCACCGCGCCGCACAGCGCGGCGGCGGGGATCAGCACGCGGTGCGCGGGCCCGAGCGCGATCCGCATCAGGTGCGGCACCACGAGGCCGACGAACAGGATGATGCCGGTGAACGCGACCCCGGAGCACACCAGCACGGCGACGATCACGATGGCGGCCTGCCGCACCCGTTCGACGTCGACACCGAGATGCCGCGCGACGTGCTCGCCGAGGGCGAGCAGGTCCAGCTTCGGGGCGAGCACGACGGCCGCCGCGATCCCGCCCAGCGCCAGCGGCGCGACCACCGCCACGACGTCCCACGTGGCCCCGCCCAGGCTGCCGAGCTGCCAGAAGACGATCTGGTCGCGGGCGGCGGGGGTGGCGACGAAGGTGAACAGGGCGATCAGGCCGCCGGCGAACGCGTTGACCGCCACGCCGGTGAGGATGACCGTCACCACCTCGGTGCGGCCCTCGGAACGCGAGAGCACGTACACCAGGCTCGTGGTCAGCAGACCGGTGGCGAACGCGGCGCCGGCCAGGGCCCATCCGGCGGTGAACGCGCCGCCGAGCACGATCGCGGCGCACGCGCCGACGGCGGCGCCCGCGGACACGCCGATCACGCCGGGCTCGGCCAGCGGGTTGGCGAACACCCCCTGCAACAGGGCCCCCGCGCAGCCCAGCGACGCGCCGACCAGGACGGCCAGCACCACCCGCGGGAACCGCACCTCCCACAGCGTGACCTCCCCGGCCGGGTGGGCGGGCAGCGGCCCCAGGTCGAGCCCGGCGCGGTGCAGCACGCTGCCGATCACCTCGGCCGGCGACGTGGGCACCTGCCCGA
>NZ_PCZU01000239.1:26147-31848 GCF_002887785.1 Rhodococcus sp. ENV425 | reverse complement strand
ACACCGGTGCGGCCGCACACGTCGGTGACGACCCCGCCGCACGAGTAGTGCGCGGCCGGAGCGACGGGAATCAGGTCGCGGGCCGGGTCCAGGCCCACCTGCGCCAGGGAGGCGGTGACGGTCGGGAAGCGCCGCGCGAACCCGTCCAGGTGCCGGGCGTCGAGCAGAACGTGGTCGTCGCCGAGCTCGGCGAGCCGGGTGGCGATGGCACGGGAGACGACGTCGCGCGGCGCGAGGTCGCCGAGGGGGTGCACCCCGGCGGTGACCGGGCGGCCGGCACTGTCCACGAGGCGGGCACCCTCGCCGCGCACGGCCTCGCTGACGAGCGGGCGGCGGCCGACGGATCCGGCCGCGAACAGCACGGTCGGGTGGAACTGGACGAACTCGAGGTCGGCGACGGCGGCACCGGCGTGCAGGGCCAGCGCGATACCGTCGGCGGTGGCGCCGGGCGGGTTGGTGCTGCACGCGTACAGCTGCCCGAGGCCGCCGGTGGCCAGCAGCACGGCCGGGGTGTGGACGACACCGAGGCCCCGGTCGTCGAGGACGAGCAGGCCGGTGACGCCGCGCGTGTCGGTGAGGACGCGGGCGGCGGCGGCACCGAAGAGCACCGGCAGTCCGGCCGCGCCCAGGGCACGCTGGATCTCGGCACCGGTGGCGTCGCCGCCGGCGTGGATGATGCGGCGGGTGCTGTGGCCGCCCTCGCGGGTGCGGGCGATGCCGCCGTCACGGCCGCGGTCGAACACGGCTCCCAGGTCGGTGAGGGCCGCGACGGCGTCCTGCCCGCCGGAGACGATGGACCGCACGGCCGTCTCGTCGCACAGGCCGGCGCCGGCGGCGCAGGTGTCGGCGACGTGGGAGTCGACGGAATCCGCCGGCCCCGGGGCGACGACGGCGATGCCGCCCTGCGCGTACTGGGTGGCGGTGTCGGTGGGGCCGCCCTTGCTGACGGTCAGCACCCGCAGTCCGCGCCGGGACGCGGCGCGGGCGGCGGTGAGGCCGGCCACGCCGCCCCCGACCACCACGAGGTCGGCGCGGGCTTCCCAGCGGATCGTGTCCCGCCGCTCCGCTCGACCCGCGCCGACGCCGGAGGACATCGTCACTCCCCGCCGCCGGGGTTGCCGATCGCGATCATCCGCTGCACCGACTGCCGGGCCCGCTCGGCGACGGCCGGGTCGACGTGGACCTCGTCCTTGCCCTCCTGCAGGCAGCGCAGCAGCGCGGCCGGAGTGATCATCTTCATGTAGGGGCAGGACGCGCGGTCGTTGACGGCCTGGAAGTCCACGCCGGGCGCCGCCTTGCGCAGCTGGTGCAGCATCCCCACCTCGGTGGCGACGAGGACCTGCTTGGCGCCGGTGGCGCGGGCCGCGTCGAGCATGCCGCCGGTGGACAGGATCTTGACCTTGTCGTCGGCGACGAAGCCCTCACCGGCGAGGTACAGCGCGGAGGTGGCGCAGCCGCACTCGGGGTGGACGAACAGCTCGGCGTCGGGGTGCGCCTTGGACTTGGCGGCGAGCTCGTCGCCGTTGATCCCGGCGTGCACGTGGCACTCGCCCGCCCAGATGTGCATGTTCTGCCGGCCGGTCACGCGCTTGACGTGGGCGCCGAGGAACTGGTCGGGCAGGAACAGCACCTCGCGGTCGCGGTCGATGGAGGCGACGACGTCGACCGCGTTCGAGGAGGTGCAGCAGATGTCGGTCAGGCCCTTGACCTCGGCGGTGGTGTTGACGTACGAGACGACGACCGCGTCGGGGTGGTCGGCCTTCCATTCGCGCAGCTGGTCGGCGGTGATCGAGTCGGCGAGCGAGCACCCGGCCCGCTCGTCCGGGATGAGGACCGTCTTGGCGGGGCTGAGGATCTTCGCGGTCTCCGCCATGAAGTGCACGCCGCAGAAGACGATGGTGTCCTCCTCGGCCTCGGCGGCGATGCGCGAGAGGGCGAGGGAGTCGCCGACGTGATCGGCGACGTCCTGGATGGCGGGCAGCTGGTAGTTGTGCGCCAGCAGCGTGGCGTTGCGTTCGCGCGCCAGTCGCCGGATCTCCTCGGCCCACTCCGGGGTCGCCTCGACGCCGGTGTAGCCGCCGGGTCCGTCCTGGATCGGGGTGTGCGCGCCCGCCCACGTCGTAGTGGTCATGGCCTGCTCCTTCGCCGTGCACCGGGCGGGCTTTGCCCGGATTTCCGTATTCGGGGGTTTTCGACTTAGGATCGAAAACATGACACATGGTAGCACCCTTCACGAAGTGCTCATCGTCGTGTTCCAGGTTCGCCGATTTCCGGACACCCAGGGCGGCACGAAGACCGAGCTCGGGGTGCTGTTGTGGCAGCGCGCCCTCGACCCGGAGGCGGGCACCTGGTCGCTGCCCGGCGGCCGCCTCCGCGACGACGAGGACCTCACCACCTCCGCCCGTCGCCAGCTCGCCGAGAAGGTCGACGTGCGCGAGGTGGCGCACCTCGAGCAGCTCTCGGTGTTCTCCGATCCGCACCGGGTGCCGGGACCGCGCACGATCGCCTCGACCTACCTCGGGCTGGTGCCGATCACCTCCGATCCCCACCTGCCCGAGGACACCGCCTGGCATCCCGTGTCGGACCTGCCGGCGATGTCCTTCGACCACGGGGTCATGGTCGAGAACGCACGCACCCGCCTGGCCGCCAAGCTCTCGTACACCAACATCGCCTTCGGGCTGGCCCCCGCCGAGTTCGCCATGTCCACGCTACGTGAGATCTATTGCGCGGCACTCGGATACCAGGTGGATGCCACGAACCTGCAGCGCGTGCTCAAGCGCCGCGACGTCCTGACCCCCACCGGCACCACCGCCCCGCCGGGGCGTGCCGGCGGCCGTCCCCCGGCACTGTTCCGCTTCACCGAGTCGCGCCTGCGCGTCACCGACGAGTTCGCCGCCCTGCGCCCGCCGGGCTGACGGTGTGGTTCTCTGCTTCGGTATCGGCAACTGCAGGACGGCCCAGCCGAGTGGACGGTGGCGGCGAGCGCGTAGTGAGCTACCTCGAGGAGGTCGGTGCCGGCAACCGCGCCGAATCCGCGGAGCCGCTCGTCGCGGTGGCACAGGGCTGCGGCGAGCCGGCCGAGCCGGTTCGGGGCTCGGCGAAGAATCGCAGGCGCGCGCCTCGCGTTCACCGAGATGTTCGGCGCCGTCGCCGGCCGTTGGGGGCTCCGGCGGCAGACGGCGGCTTCGGCCGGCAGCGGGTGCCCGCAAGTGGGCCCGCTCGAAGGCCTGAGAGTCGTCCGGGCGGATGCGGACCGCGTCCCCCTCAGGGGCGACATCGAGAATCCGGTAGGTGTCGTCGATCAGCGTCATCGCCACGGCAGTGCACGGTAGAAGATCGACGTCAACGCTCGGTCACACGCCGATGAGCATCGCCTCCGCCTCCGTCGGTGGTGACCCGCTGGGATCCAGGGCCACCACCGACGGAGTCCGTCAGTTGAGGCGCTGCGGGACGCCGTAGGTGACCACGGTGTCGTTGTTGGCGGTGATCGCGCGGGCGAACGGCCGGACCGTCACCGGCCCGACGGCACCGGAGACCGAGCCGTGTACGCCGGCGATCCGGACGGTGACCGAATCCCCGTCGAACTCGTGATCCTCGACGATGGCGACCTCGGTGATGCCGCCGGGGGCGAGTTCGACCTCGATCTCCTGCTCGGGAATGATCGAGCCGCCGATCGTCGCGCCGGTGCTCGCGTCGAGGCCCAGCGCGAATTCGGGTGCCAGTTCGACGTTGACGCCCACCTCGTTGCCGACCTCCCAGTCCAGGCTGGGGGTGAAGATGTGCACCACCGCACCGGGCACCGCGACCGGGTAGCCGATCTGATATCCGAGGGTGAGCTTGGTGCCGGTGTAGTCGGCGGCACCGGGCCCGGTGATGTTCACGGTGGCGGAACCGTCGTGGAAGAACTCGACACTGAGCGGGGAGCTGTCGAGCGGGAGAACGCCCTGGATGGAGGTGTCGGCCTGCAACACCTCGATCGCGTTGCCGTCCGCGAGGGGCAGCACGCGGGCGTTGTCGACGGCGGCGGTGGCGGCGCCCGGGCCGACGAGCACGCTCAGCGCCACGGCTGCGGTGAGCGCGGTGCCCCGGACGACATTCGGACGGAATCGGTTGCCGGAGAAGCGGTGGACCATCGTGACGACCTCGTTCCTGGAGGGTGGGAAGTGGCGTGACCTCCGACACGCAGGCACAGCCTAGAAGCAGCGCACGCGATTTCGCCGGACGAACCGGGGCGCGGCGTGTCCTGAACGTGACGCCGCCACGGGCGCGCAGGCAGGATCACAGCACTCCGGCAGCGCCAGGTTCACACCGCTGTGGCACCGACCGGCCGCCCATAGATGACAAGTTCCGCGAGAACCTACAGTGAGGTCCGGCACATGCCGGCCTTACGTATACCGGGCGTCGGCCGGGTACCGGGGGAAGCCGTCGCCGGCCGCGCGCCAGTCGGCCAGCCACCGCTCGGTGAGTTCCGTGCCCTCGGCCCGCAACGCCGCCAGGTGCCGCGGACTCCGGTCGAGTTTCGAGGCGTGGTCCAGCGTCCACGCCGAGTCCCGGCTCATCTTGATCGTGCGGACCACGACGGTCTTGCGGTCCGTCAGGGGCGGGGCGTCGTTGCCGTACTTGTCGATCCACCGGTTGACGGTGAGGATGTGGTCGAGTTCCTGGTTCAGCGACAGGTTGCCGGCCAGATCGTTCTCCCGGTCGCGGATCTCCTCGAGACCGACGCGCAACGAGGTCGGCGAGTACTCCTGCGGGTTGATCCGCACCACCCAGATCTCGTCGGGCTTGTCGTCGCAGGTCTCGGTGTCCAGCAGGTCCCGCACCGGCGGGTTCTGCGAGTACAGGCCGTCCCAGTAGTAGCCGGTGCGCCGGACGGTGGTGCCTTCGTCCGCAGTGGGGAACTCGAGGTTCTCGATCGGTTGTGCGGGCAGCAGCTCGGGCAGCGTGCCCGACGCCGCCACCCCGTCGAGCGACAGGGCGCGTCGCATCCGCCACCGCGTCGCGCCGTACTGGTCGCGCTCCGGCGGGGGCTTGAGCCCCAGTTCCTCCAGGGTCTTGTCCGAGTCGAAGGTCTCGAAGTTGCCGCTGAGCACCTCGATCGCGCCGGCGATGACCCGGACATTGTTCTGGGCGAGGAGCTTCCAATCGACCGAGTCGAAGTCCGGGCAGAGCGAGGCGAGCAGGCCCTGGAATCCGAGGTACTCCGGGCGGGCACCCACCGATCCCAGGCCGAGCAGCCCGAGGCGGCCCGCCGCGGCGTACGGACTCGATTCGGGGAGGGCCACGCCCGCGGCCTTCCAGCGCAGCAGCACCTGCCCGGCCAGGTTGTGCAGCGTCTCGGCGGGGTTGGTCGCCGCGAACACGGTCCACAGGTGGTCGAGTCGTTCGACGGCCTTGTCGACGGTGCCGCAGTCCGGGTCGGATCCGTTGGGGGCCAGGCCGTACCAGGTCGCAAGCGCGCACAACGCGCCGGCGGACGTGCCGCTGAACGAGACCAGATCGAAGGAGGTGCCGCCGTCGGCGTCCCATCGCTGCTTGGCCCGCAGAATCGAGGTGAGCGCACCCCAGGTGAAGGCGACGTGCGTGCCTCCACCCTGACAGGCGATGGCAATCTTCTTGCGCCGCACGGACTGCACCGACACGTTGATCCTTCCGGAGGGGACGTCGCGCTGATTGTGTCGCATCTCCGGCCGCCTGTCCG
>NZ_PCZU01000239.1:3677-26102 GCF_002887785.1 Rhodococcus sp. ENV425 | reverse complement strand
GCGGCCACGCTCAGCGACGTTCCGTCAGGCTCGAGTCGAGCGTCCCGTGCCGGGAGCACCGGGCCCACCAGCCGTCGGGGGCGACCTGCACGATCATCCGGCGCCCGCACTGCTCGCAGAACCGGGGCGGCTCGAGACCGAGCCGGGCCGCGGCCGGGACCGGAGCGTTCTCGTCGACGGGCCGGCCGGTGAACGGGTTGAACACGCCGGCCTCCTAGAGGGTCTCGCCGAGCGCCTTGATCGGCATCTTCAGCTCGCCGAGCAGGTCGATGTCGGACTCGGCCGGCCGGCCGAGGGTGGTGAGGTAGTTGCCGACGATGACGGCATTGATGCCGCCGAGGATGCCCTGCTTGGCGCCGAGGTCGCCGAGGGTGATCTCGCGGCCGCCGGCGAAGCGCAGGATCGTGCGCGGCAACGCGAGCCGGAACGCGGCAACGGCCTTGAGCGCCTCCGCCGCCGGCAGGACCTCCAGATCCCCGAACGGGGTGCCCGGGCGCGGGTTGAGGAAGTTCAGCGGCACCTCGTCGGGCTCGAGCGCGGCCAAGTCGGCGGCGAATTCGGCACGCTGTTCGAGGGTCTCCCCCATGCCGAGGATGCCGCCGCAGCACACCTCCATGCCGGCCTCGCGGACCATCCGCAGGGTCTCCCACCGCTCCTCCCAGCTGTGGGTGGTGACGACCTGCGGGAAGAAGGAGCGGGCGGTCTCGAGGTTGTGGTTGTAGCGGTGCACTCCCATCGCGGCGAGCTGGTCGACCTGCTCCTGGGTGAGCATGCCGAGCGAGCAGGCCACCTGGATGTCGACCTCGTTGCGGATCGCTTCGACCCCGGCGGCGACCTGGGCCATGAGCCGCGCGTCGGGCCCCCGGACGGCGGCGACGATGCAGAACTCGGTGGCACCGGTCTTGGCGGTCTGCTTGGCGGCCTCGACGAGGCTGGGGATGTCGAGCCATGCCGAGCGGACCGGGGAGGCGAACAGCCCCGACTGGGAGCAGAAGTGGCAGTCCTCGGGGCAGCCGCCGGTCTTGAGACTGATGATGCCCTCGACCTCGACCTCGGGGCCGCACCAGGTCATGCGGACCTCGTGGGCGAGGCCGAGAAGATCCTCGAGCCGCTCGTCGGGCAGCTGCAGCACCTCGAGGACCTGCTCACGGTCGAGTCCCTCGCCACGCCCCAGCACCTGTTCGCGGGCGAGGGTGAGGATGTCGGCACGGGCGGGGGCCTGGGTCACGGTCGTCTCCTGGAGGGTGCGGGTCACGGCGAACTTGAACACCGTTCACTTGAACGCTGTTCAGGCTAGGGTGGCGGTGGTCTACTGTCAACGCGACGGATGGTCGGGAACCAGGTACGACGGGAGCGAACGGTGCAGTTGCGACGCGGCGACGTCCTCGACGGCGCGATGGCGATCCTCGACGAGTACGGTCTCGGCGACCTGACGATGCGCAAGCTCGCCACGTCGCTCGGCGTCCAGCCCGGGGCCCTGTACTGGCACTTCCCCAACAAGCAGACCCTGCTCGGCGCGATGGCCGACCGCATCCTCGACGGCGTCGACGCCCCGTCCACCGCCCCCGCCTGGGACGGCGCACTCACCGAACTCGCGCACCGCTTCCGCGCCGCACTGCTCGCCCACCGCGACGGCGCGGAACTCGTCGCCGCGACCTACGCGTCGCGCCTGACCACGTCGCGCGTGCGGGAGGCGTTCGTCGCGGCGGGCCTGCGGGCGCGGTTGTCCCGCGCCCACGCCGAACTCGCCGGGTACGCGCTGCTGCACTACGTCCTCGGCCACACCGTCGACGAGCAGTCCCGTCTGCAGCTCGCCGAACTCGGGGCGCTGACCCGCAAGCCCGTCTCCCCCGACGTGTCCACCGAGACCGCGGCCGGCCCGGACGTCGACCTGCTCGACGGGGATCCGTCCGTGCGGTTCGACTTCGGCCTGACCCTGTTCGTCGACGGCATCCGCAGCCGCCTGCGCGAGGGCGATCCCGCTGCGTCGCGGCCGAATGTCACACCGGTGCAACCCACCTGAACGCATGTGACATTCGGCCACCAGGACGGACGGGGGTCGGCCGCGCGGTGGCCTGCTACCGGTGGGCCGAGCGGGTGGGGGTCAGCGCCGGAACAGCTTGTTGCCGAGCCAGACGATCGGGTCGTACCGACGGTCGACGACGCGTTCCTTCATCGGGATCAGCGCGTTGTCGGTGATGTGGATGTTCTCCGGGCACACCTCGGTGCAGCACTTGGTGATGTTGCACAGCCCGAGTCCGTGCTCCTTCTGCGCGGCGGTGCGCCGGTCGGCCACGTCGAGCGGATGCATCTCGAGTTCGGCGATCCGCATCAGGTACCGGGGACCGGCGAACGCCTCCTTGTTCTCCTCGTGGTCGCGCACCACGTGGCAGACGTTCTGGCACAGGAAGCACTCGATGCACTTGCGGAACTCCTGCGACCGCTGCACGTCGATCTGCTGCATCCGGTACTCCCCCGGCGCCAGGTCGGGCGGGGGCGCGAACGCCGGGATCTCCCGGGCCTTCTCGTAGTTGAAGGACACGTCGGTGACCAGATCGCGGACCACCGGGAACGTGCGCAGCGGGGTCACGGTGACCACCTCGTCCTCGGCGAAGACCGACATCCGGGTCATGCACAGCAGCCGCGGACGGCCGTTGATCTCCGCCGAGCAGGACCCGCACTTGCCGGCCTTGCAGTTCCACCGCACCGCCAGGTCGGGAGCCTGGGTCGCCTGCAGTCGGTGGACGATGTCGAGGACGACCTCGCCCTCGTTGACCTCGACGGTGTAGTCACGCAGTTCACCGCCACCGCCGTCGCCGCGCCAGATCTTGAATGCCGCCCGGTACCCCATGGCTACGGCCTCCGTCCCGGATGTTCCGCGAGTTCGTCGTCGGTGTAGTACTTGGCGAGTTCCTCGAAATCGAACAGCGCCAACAGGTCCGGTCGCATGGGCACCTGCTGTTCGGGTGCCACCGTGACATCCGGGATCGACTCGTCACCACCGTCCGTGCGGCACACGAGCAGCGTCCGGCGCCAGTTCGGGTCCATCGACGGATGATCGTCGCGCGTGTGCCCGCCGCGGCTCTCGGTGCGCAGCAACGCCGCCCGGGCCACGCACTCGCTCACGAGCAGCATGTTGCGCAGGTCCAGGGCGAGGTGCCAGCCGGGATTGAACTGCCGATGCCCCTCCACGGCGACGTTCCGGATCCGCGCCCGCAACGCGCCGAGGACGTCGAGGGCACGGGCGATCTCGTCGGCGCGCCGGATGATGCCCACCAGGTCCTGCATGGACTGTTGCAGCCCGGTGTGCAGGGTGTAGGGGTTCTCCGCCGTCGCGGGCTCGGCGGGATCGAACGGGGCCAGCGCCGTGCGCGCCGCGGCCGTGACGTCCGCCTCGGCGACGCGCGGGCGGTGCCCGAGGCCCTGCACGTAGTCGGCGGCGCCGAGGCCGGCGCGCCGGCCGAACACCAACAGATCCGACAGGGAGTTGCCGCCGAGCCGGTTCGACCCGTGCATGCCGCCCGAGCACTCGCCGGCGGCGAACAGGCCGGGCACGGACGCGGCACCGGTCTCCGGATCGACCTCGATGCCGCCCATCACGTAGTGGCAGGTGGGGCCGACCTCCATCGCCTCCGCGGTGATGTCGACGTCGGCGAGCTCCTTGAACTGGTGGTGCATCGACGGCAGCCGCCGGACGATCTCCTCGGCGGGCATGCGCGAGGCGATGTCGAGGAACACCCCGCCGTGCGGGGTGCCGCGACCGGCCTTGACCTCGGAATTGATGGCGCGGGCGACCTCGTCGCGCGGCAACAGGTCCGGGGTCCGGCGGTTGTTCTCCTGGTCGGTGTACCAGCGGTCGGCCTCCTCCTCCGTCTCCGCGTACTGGCCTTTGAACACCGGTGGGATGTACGAGAACATGAACCGCTCGTTCTCGGAGTTCTTCAGGACCCCGCCGTCGCCGCGCACCCCCTCGGTGACGAGGATGCCCTTGACGCTCGGCGGCCACACCATCCCGGTGGGGTGGAACTGGACGAACTCCATGTTGATCAGGGCGGCCCCGGCCCGCAGCGCGAGAGCGTGACCGTCGCCGGTGTACTCCCACGAGTTCGACGTCACCTTCCAGGACTTGCCGATCCCGCCGGTGGCCACGACGACGGCGGGCGCCTCGAACAGCACGAACCGGCCGGACTCGCGCCAGTACCCGAACGCACCGGCGATGCGGCCCTCGGCGTCCTTCAGCAGTTCGGTGACGGTGCATTCGGCGAACACCCGCACCCGGGCGTCGTAGTCGCCCGTGGCGGCGTGGTCCTCCTGCTGCAGGGACACGATCTTCTGCTGCATCGTGCGGATCAGCTCGAGGCCGGTGCGGTCACCGACGTGCGCCAGCCGCGGATAGGTGTGACCGCCGAAGTTGCGCTGGCTGATCCGGCCGTCGGGGGTGCGGTCGAACAACGCACCGTAGGTCTCGAGTTCCCACACCCGGTCGGGCGCCTCGCGGGCGTGCAGTTCGGCCATGCGCCAGTTGTTGAGGAACTTGCCTCCTCGCATGGTGTCCTGGAAGTGCACCTGCCACGAGTCGTGCGGGTTGGCGTTGCCCATCGCGGCGGCGCAACCGCCCTCCGCCATGACGGTGTGCGCCTTGCCGAACAGCGACTTGCACACGACCGCGACCCGCAGTCCGCGTTGACGCGCCTCGATGACGGCGCGCAGCCCCGCCCCGCCCGCGCCGATGACCACCACGTCGTAGCTGTGCCGTTCGACGTCCGCCATCCAGTCCTCCTTCGCTGCCGAGTCGGCCCGGGGCCGGCGCCCGGGCCGTCGTCGTGGCTCAGCCGACGAACCGCAGGTCCGAGATGGTGCCGCTCGCCACGAGCATGATGTAGAAATCCGTGATCATCAGGGTGCCCAGCGTGGTCCACGCCAGTTGCATGTGCCGGGTGTTGAGCCGGGAAACCGCCGTCCAGATCCGGTAACGCAGCGGGTGTTTCGAGAAGTGCTTGAGCCGGCCGCCGGTGACGTGCCGGCACGAGTGGCACGAGACGGTGTACGCCCACAGGAGCAGCACGTTCCCCACCAGGATGAGGTTGCCGAGGCCGAAGCCGAACCCGCCGCCGGAACCGTGGAACGCGACGATCGCGTCGTAGGTGTTGATCGCCGAGATGACGAGCGCGACGTAGAAGAAGTAGCGGTGCGAGTTCTGGATCAGCAGCGGCAGCCGCGTCTCCCCCGTGTACCGGGCGTGCGGCTCGGCGACGGCGCAGGCCGGCGGCGCCAGCCAGATCGAGCGATAGTAGGCCTTGCGGTAGTAGTAGCACGTCAGCCGGAATCCGAGCAGGAACGGCAGCGACAGGAACGCCAGGGGGATCCACATGGGCAGCTCGCCCACCCACGTCCCGAAGTGCCGGGCGCCGGGCACGCACGACGCGCTGACGCACGGCGAGTAGAACGGCGTGAGGTAGTGGTACTCCTCCACCCAGTACGCGGTGCGCACGAAGGACCGAATCGTCGCGTAGACGACGAAGACGGCCAGCCCGAGCGTGGTGAGCACGGGCGGTTGCCACCACCGGTCGGTGCGTAGCGTGCGCGCCGCGATCCGGGCCCGCGTCGAGGACCGGACGCCGGCGCCTGCCGCGGGGGCGCTCACCGCGAGCCGTGCAGGCCGCCGAGCCCCTCGTCGTCACAGTCGACGCCGCGGAAGATCTCGTCGTACGGGGTGTCGGGGATCGGAATCCGCTCGCCGGCCGGCCGGGACGTCTCGCGCGGCGGCGAGGCCGCCAGATCCTGCGCGTCGATGTCGAGCCGGTCCACGTCGTTGATCAGGCGGCGCACCGCAGCGGCGTCGCCGTACCTCGACCGGAGCGAGGTCAGGCAGTGCCGAAGGTGACCGATGGTGCGGTGCAGTTCCTGCATTTCGGTGGTGGACATTCGTACCTCCGAGAGGGCGGTCGGCACGTCGACACCTGCCGACTCGATGTGACAGCTATCACAGTACGACATTCGCGCGGCAACACATGCGAATCCGGCGATCGGCGCGTAAACGCCCCGCCGGGCGGCCTATCCGCCCCGGATCCGGACATTTCAGTCCAGGAAATGTGAAATCTCTGCTACAGGTTTCGAAAATCCCGCATCCGGGAAAGCTTTGGTGCCAGTGTGAAAACAGCTCGCGCTGAAGAGAGTAAGGACCGAAACCGTCATGCAGACCACCTTGTTCGCCTCCGCCGCTTCCCGTCGCGCCACGGCCTCGGCCGGCTCGGCCATGAGTACCGAGGAGATCAAGCGCCGCATCGAGGCGATGTTCGCCGAACCACGCACCGACGAGCGGTCGGCGAGCACCGGGCGCGCATGAGGTCGACGACGTCGATGTGGAAAGCAGGGGATCAGATGAGTTCAGGATCGATCGAAGGGGTACCGGCCGGCGAACTGCTGATCGTCGGTGACTGCTCCCGGGTGCTCGACGGCGCCCGCGGTGCCGAGCTGCGGACGTGGGCGCGTCACCACGGACTCGGTTTCACCGACACCTTCGCCCCGGGCCGGGTGGTGTGCGCGATCGTCACCGAGGAGGTGCTCGACGGCGCCTGCTCTCCCGCCGAGGCGATGACGATGCAGTCCGTGCGCGCCGCCGGCATCCCCTGCGTCTGCGTGCACGACGCCCCCGAACGGATCCTCGAGGCACTCGTCGAACACGACCTGCTCGGCGACACCGTGACCCGGTCCCGCGGGGACGTCACGGTGCCCGCCGGGACTGTGTGCACCTCGGTGTTCGCCCTGAACGGTGACGCCGGGGCCCGCCGGGACCCGCAACCGGCCTGACTCCGTCCACGAAATCGACTCCGGCCCCGGCGCGTCGTGCGCCGGAGCCGGAGTCGTTCGGTCGACCAGCCGTCGGGCGAGCAGGAGACGCCGCCCCGGCGGCCCGGATCAACCCGAGAAGGCCGAGGCCTCCTGCGGCAGGTGCCAGCGCATCGCCACCACGGTGCCGTCGGAATTGACGGCCAGGTCGGTGTCCGCGGCCAGGTTCCGGATCAGCGTCAGGCCGTGCCCGCGCGAGCTCCCGGCGGTCGGCACGGCCGATTCCCGCCAGTGCCCGCGATCGGTGACGACGATCTCGACGCACCGGTCCTGAGGCGAGTACTTCGCCTCGAGGTCGACCGTGCCGTCACCGTCGGCGTAAGCGTGCTCCACCGCGTTCGCGAGCGCCTCGTAACTGGCCAGCAGCACATCCTGGCCGCCGACCTCGGCGAGCCGCAGGCCGCTGAGCCACCGATCGAGAGCCTGCCGCAGCATCGTCACCTGCGAGGCCTCGGCGCGTACGCCGCGGTAGTACAGTCCGGTCGTCAGAAAGGCTGGTGCTACGCCTCGCGTCTGCATCCTCGTTCCCTCGTCGTCGACAGGTCCCCGACCGGTTCGTGTCCGGCGTGCCAGGTCTCCGCCCGGCGCATGCCTCCCTGCCGCCCTTGTTGGCTCATGCCTCCCTGCCGCCCTTGTCGGCTCATGCCTCCGTGCCGGCCTTGTCGGCCTGCAGGGCGGCCAGCGCCTCGTCGAGGCGGCTGTGGATCGGGAACACCTCGTCGAGCCCGAGCAGCGACAGGGGCCGCGCGGTGGCCGAGCCCTGCGCGACGACGGCGTAGGGGATCGTGCCGGCGGTCTTCTTCGACAGGTCCACCAGCACGGCGATGCCCACCGAGGCAAGGAAGTTGACGGCACCCAGGTCCACGATCAGACCCCGGCACTTGTCGTTACCCAGGGTGGCGACGGCTTCCTCCTCGAGCTGCGGGGCGCTGACCAGATCCACGTCACCGGCCACCGACAGCACCGCGATGTCGCCGCTCCACGTCTGGGATACGGCCATGATCGGCTGTTCGGAAGTCGCTTCGTTCATCTGTCCATCATGCAAGACTCTGTCCTCCTGTGCGATAGCGGGTCCGATCCGGGGATCGGAAGTCAACGGGGTACACCCACGGCGAGCAGGGCGATGTCGTCCTGCGCCCGCAGGCTGGGAATCAATTCGGAAAGCTCGGCGACGAGGCGGATCGGGGTGGCGTCCGGCACTCGCGCGGAGAGGAATGCGACGACGTTCTCCTCCCCGAAGATCTCCCGCCCGTCGGGGCGGGCCTCGGTGAGTCCGTCGGTGTAGAGCAGCAGCGTCTCTCCCGGCTCGAGGTCGACGGTGCACGCTCCGAAGCGGGCCTCGGGCAGCGCGCCCACCAGCATGCCGCGCACGCCGACCGCAGCGCAGACCGCCCCCGAGCGCCGCAGCAGCAGCGCGGGCGGATGCCCGCCGGTGGCGAGGGTCACCCGGGCGCCCTCGCGACCCTCGAGGTTCGGTTCGATGATCCCGAGCATCACGGTGCAGAACCGGTGCTGCTGCGGGTCGAGCAGCAGGACGGTGTTGAGTTCGGCCAGCGCCAGCCGCGGGTCGGAGAATCGCACGGCGGCCGCCCGCAGCGTGTACCTGATCAGCGAGGTGACCGAGGCCGCGACGGGCCCGTGCCCCTCGACATCCCCGAGGAAGAACGCCCACCTGTCGTCACCGAGGTGGAACACGTCGTAGAAGTCGCCGCCGACCTGCTGGGAGGACGCCGCATGGTAGTGGCACGCGAGCTCGATGCCCTCGATGGCCGGCAGCGACGGCGGCAGCAGGGTCCGCTGCAGGGTCGTGGCGAGTTCGGCGAGCACGTGCCGGTCGCGCTCGGCCTGCAGCCGCAGGTCCCGTTCGGCCCGGACGGTGGCCAGCGCCGACAACCGCAGCTCCAGCTGATCCATCACCACCGACGCGAGGTCCTCGAGGACGGACAGGTCCGCGGTGGAGACCTCCCGGGGCCGGGTGTCGAGGACGTTGACCGTGCCGAGCCGGTAGCCGTCCGCGGTGGTGATGGGGGCGGCGGCGTAGAACCGCACCCCCAGCTCGCCCTGGACGAGGGGATTCTGCGCGGTCCGCGGGTCGGTCCGGGCATCGGCCACCACATAGGGACGGTCGCAGAGAATCGCGGAGGCGCACAGGCCCGGGTCGCGGTCGATCTGCCGCACCCCCTCGAGGCCGTGGGCGGCCTTGAACCAGATGCGGTCCTCGTCGACGATCGTCACCGTGGCGATCGGGGTGCCGAACCAGGACGCAGCCAGTCGGGCGATCCGGTCGAACGTGCCGTCGGCCGGGGTGTCGAGAATGTTGTAGCGGGAAACGGCCCGCATGCGGGCAGTCTCCCACTGCTGGTGATCGAGCACCGTCATCGCCTGCGCTGTCTCCTACACCGACTTCCGGTCCTGCCTCGGTCGGTGAAACGCAGCAGTCGACACCCAACGCGACGAGCACTGCGTAGCACTGACGTAGGGACGCGTAGTCGGAACGCGTACCTCACAGGCACTACGGCTGGTGTCTCAACCGCATCGGACACCCTACCCGAACTCGCCGTCTTCGCACATTCGTTCACCTGCAGGAAACGTGCCGGGGCGCCGAGCGCGGGCCGCGACGGGCGTCAGGATCGCATCGGCAGCCCGGTCCGGTCGGCCGGCAGCCAGCGTGCGGCCTGCTCGCCGAAGGCCACGGCGTCGAGGGCACCACTGCCCGCCGGGATACGCCCGACGACGGGCACGCCGGTCACCTCGGGCAGGTCCTGCAGATTGCACCGCTCGGCCAGACCGGGCTGCTCCGGCCACGCGCCGATCACCAGGCCCGCGCACTCGACGCCGCCGGCCTGCAGCGCGGCGACGGTCAGCGCGCTGTGGTTCAGGGTGCCCAGGGCGGGGGCCGCCACCACCACGGTGGGGGCGCTCAGCGCGGCGGCGACGTCGAGGAGGGTGAACCCGTCCGCCCCCAGCCGGACGAGCAGCCCGCCGGCCCCCTCGACGAGCACCAGGTCGTACGCGTCCGCGAGTGCCCGCACGGCGGTGACGACGTCGGGCAGGTGCAGCGGCGGCCGCCCGCTGCGCCGCGCCGCGGTGTCCGGTGCGAGCGGCTCCGGGTAGCGGGCCAGTTCGACGGTGTGGACCCGGTGCCCGGTGAGCCGGGCGATCTCGGCGAGGTCGCCGGGTGCGTCGTCGGCGACGCCGGTCTGCGCCGGTTTGCACACGGCGACCCGCAGGCCCGCCGCGGCGGCCACGGCGGCGTAGGCCGCCGTGACGACGGTCTTGCCCACCTCGGTGGAGGTGCCGGTCACACACAGGACGGTCATGCCCGCACCCCGGCCAGCACGTCGGTGAGGACGCTTTCGATGCGGGCGAGCTCGTCGGCGCCGAGATTCGCGCGCGCGGTCAGCCGCAGCCGGGACGTGCCCTCGGGGACGGACGGCGGCCGGAAGCAGCCGACGTGGACGCCCCGGCTGCGGCACGCCTGGGCGGCGTCGAACGCGACCTGCGGGTCACCGAGGATCACCGACACCACCGCCGACGTGGGGGCGGCGACGCCGGTGATCCGGGCCAGGTCGGCGGCCCGTTCGAGCACGGCGGTGGCCCGTTGCGGCTCGTCGCGCAGCACGCGCAGCGCACCGCGGGCGGCGCCGACGGCCGCGGGCGCGAGACCGGTGTCGAAGATGAAGGTGCGGGCGGCGTCGATCAGGTGGGCCCGCACGCGGGTATCGGCGAGGACCACGCCGCCCTGCGAGGCCAGGGACTTCGACAGCGTGGCGGTGACCACGACGTCGGGTTCGCCGGCGAGACCCGCCTCGTGGACGAGTCCGCGGCCCCCCTCACCGCGGACTCCGACCCCGTGGGCCTCGTCGACGAGCAGCAGTGCGCCGTGCGCGCGGCACGCCGCATGCAGTTCCGGCAGCGGCGCGAGGTCTCCGTCGGCGCTGAACACGGAGTCGGTGAGCACGAGGGCGCGCCGCTCGGTGCGGGTGGCGAGGGCCGTCCGCACGAAGTCGACGTCGGTGTGCGGGGCGATCTGCACCCGCGCGCGGGTCAGCCGGCATGCGTCGACCAGGGACGCGTGGCAACCCGCGTCGGAGACCACGAGGGTGTCGCGGTCGGCGAGGGCGGTGACGGCGCCGAGGTTGGCGGCGTAGCCGCTGGCGAATACGAGGCCGGACTCGGCGCCGGTGAACTCGGCGAGTTCACGCTCGAGCAGTTCGTGCTCGCTGGTGGTGCCCGTGACGAGGCGGGATCCGGTGGCGCCGCCGCCCCACCGGCGCAGCGCGGCGGTCGCGGCGGCGAGGACCTCGGGGTGCCGGACGAGCCCGAGGTAGTCGTTGGAGGCGAGGTCGACGGTGCCCGGTGCCGGGGTGCGCGGATGCAGGGTGCGGCGCAGGCCCGCCGCGCGACGGGCGTCGGCGACGTCGTCGAGCCACTGGAGGCTGGCGAAGGCGGTCATGTCGGCAGACCATACCTGAACACTGTTCAAGTGACGCTCCGGGCGGCCGATTCCTCCCCGTGCGGTGGCTGCCGGCGGTGACCGCCGCCCCGCGAGTTCCCCGCTCGTGACCCGGCGTGCCGGGCCGGATCAGGCCCGGGCCGCCGCGCACATCCCCGCGGCGATCCTCTGCACGTCGTCGGCGCTGCAGACGTAGGGCGGCATCGCGTAGATCAGGTTGCGGAACGGGCGCAGCCACACTCCGGCCGCGACGGCGGCCGCCGTCGCGGCGCCCATGTCCACCGGCCGGTCCAGTTCGAGCACGCCGATGCCGCCGAGCACCCGCGCGTCCACCACGCCCGGCAGCTCCCGCGCCGGCGCCAGGCCCGCCTCGAGGCCGGCGGTCAGCGCGGCCACTTCGCCGCGCCAATCCCGTGACAGCAGCAACTCCACGGCAGCGACGGCAACCGCGCACGCGAGCGGATTGCCCATGAACGTCGGGCCGTGCATGATGCCGCCGCCCTCGCCCGCGCTGACCACTTCGGCGACGGCCGATGTGCACAGCACCGCGGCCAGGGTCAGATAGCCACCGGTCAACGCCTTGCCGACGCACATGACGTCCGGCGCGACGGCCGCGTGGTCGGCGGCGAACAGCTCCCCGGTACGGCCGAACCCGGTGGCGATCTCGTCGAAGATCAGCAGCAGCCCGTGTGCGTCGCACATCCGGCGCAGCTCGTTCAGATAGCGGGGGTCGTGGAAGCGCATCCCGCCCGCCCCCTGGACCACCGGCTCGACGATCACGGCGGCCAGCTCGTCCGTATGGGCTTCGAGCAGCGCTTCGAACTCGGCGACGTACGCCGGATCGAACTCGCGGGGCGGCGCCGGGGCGAACACCTGCCGCTGCAGCACGCCGGTCCACATCGAGTGCATGCCGCCCTCGGGGTCGCACACGCTCATCGGCGCGAACGTGTCGCCGTGGTAGCCGCCGCGCCACGTCATGAGCCGGTGACGTCCCGGCCTGCCGGCCGCGCGCTGATACTGCAATGCGAGTTTGACCGCGACCTCCACCGACACCGACCCGGAATCGGCGAGGAAGACCTTGTCCAGACCGTCGGGGGTGATCTCCACGAGCAGCTCCGCGAGCCGCGCGGCCGGCTCATGGGTGAGGCCCCCGAACATGACGTGGCTCATCCGGCCCAGCTGCTGCGTGACCGCCGCGTCGAGGACCGGGTGGCGGTATCCGTGCACGGCGGCCCACCACGAGCTCATGCCGTCGACGAGTTCCCGGCCGTCGGCCAGCCGCAGCCGGGTCCCGTGCGCCTCGTCGACCACGAGCGGCGCGGTCGATGCAGGGACGGCTCCGTAGGGGTGCCACAGGTGCGCCGCGTCGAGCGCGGCGACCCGGTCGGGACTCAGACGACGAACGGTCACGAGGATCGACTGTAGGCGTCCCCGCCCCGGGGCCGATCGTCGCCTGTGCCGGGGAGGATCGCTCGCCCCGTACGCGACCGTCGATCCGGTTAGGGTTGCGGTCATGGAACCCACCGAGCCGAGCACGTCCACGGAGGCCCTCCCGGCCGACATCCCGGTGTGGCCGGGGAGCGCATATCCGCTCGGCGCGACCTACGACGGGGCGGGCACGAACTTCGCCCTCTTCTCCGAGGTCGCCGAGAAGGTCGAACTGTGCCTGATCGCCAAGGACGGCACCGAGACCCGCGTGCCGATCGAGGAGGTCGACGGCAACGTCTGGCACGTCTACCTGCCCACGGTGACCCCCGGCCAGCGCTACGGCTACCGGGTGCACGGCCCCTACGACCCGGCGCAGGGTCTGCGCTGCGATCCGAGCAAGCTGCTGCTCGACCCCTACGGCAAGGCCTACGACGGCGCGTTCGACGGCGATGCGTCCCTGTTCTCGTACGCGATGGTCGGGGCCGAGGACGCACCGTCCGAACCGGAGCATTCGGCAGGAGCCGAGGAGGCACAGTCGGCACCGGAGCCGGCGGCCCGGGCCGCGGAGGACGCCGGCGCCGAGGCCGCCGGGGACACGACCGCCGACGAGGCGGACGACTCGGACGGGACCGGGTCCGGCGAGACCGAGGGCGACGGGACCGGGGACGACGGGACCGGGGACGACACGGCGGCCGAGTCCGCCCCCGAGCCCGCCGCACCGGCGAATCCCGATTTCCCGCAGCTCGATTCGCTCGGGCACACGATGACGACCGTGGTGATCAACCCGTTCTTCGACTGGGCCTCCGACCGGCACCCGCGCCGGCCCTACTACGAGACCGTCATCTACGAAGCCCACGTGAAGGGCATGACCGCGACCCATCCCGGCGTGCCGGAGCAGCTGCGCGGCACCTACGCCGGACTGGCGCACCCGGTGATCATCGACCATCTGCAGAGCCTCGGGGTCACCGCGATCGAACTGATGCCCGTGCACCAGTTCATGCACGATCAGGTCCTGCTGGACCGTGGGCTGCGGAACTACTGGGGCTACAACACCTTCGGCTTCCTGGCCCCGCACCTGGACTACTCGTCGGCGAGCAACCCGAGCGGCGTCGTCGCCGAGTTCAAGGCGATGGTGCGCGCCTACCACGAGGCAGGCATCGAGGTGATCCTCGACGTGGTCTACAACCACACCGCGGAGGGCAACCACCTGGGACCGACCATCTCGTTCCGCGGCATCGACAACGCCGCCTACTACCGGCTGGTCGACGACGACAAGTCCTACTACATGGACTACACCGGCACCGGCAACAGCCTCAACGCCCGCCACCCGCACACCCTGCAGCTGATCATGGATTCGCTGCGCTACTGGGTGACCGAGATGCACGTCGACGGCTTCCGCTTCGACCTGGCCTCCACCCTGGCCCGCGAACTGCACGACGTGGACCGGCTGTCCGCGTTCTTCGACCTGGTGCAGCAGGATCCGATCGTCTCGCAGGTCAAGCTGATCGCCGAACCGTGGGACGTCGGCGAGGGCGGCTACCAGGTGGGGAACTTCCCCGGCCTGTGGACCGAGTGGAACGGCAAGTACCGCGACACGGTCCGCGACTACTGGCGCGGTGAACCGGCCACTCTCGGCGAGTTCGCCTCCCGGCTCACCGGCTCGTCGGACCTGTACGAGGCCACCGGCCGCCGCCCGAGCGCCTCGATCAACTTCGTCACCGCGCACGACGGCTTCACCCTCGCCGACCTCGTCTCCTACAACGAGAAGCACAACGACGCCAACGGCGAGAACAACATGGACGGCGAGTCGCACAACCGGTCGTGGAACTGCGGCGCCGAGGGCCCCACCGACGACCCGGAGGTGCTGGCCCTGCGGCAGCGGCAGAGCCGCAACATCCTGGCGACGCTGATGCTCTCCCAGGGCACCCCGATGATCGCGCACGGCGACGAGTTCGGGCGCACGCAGCAGGGCAACAACAACGTCTACTGCCAGGACAACGAGCTGTCCTGGATGGACTGGTCGCTCGCGGAGACGAACGCGGACCTGCTGGACTTCACCCGCAACGTGATCGCCCTGCGCCGGTCGCACCCGGTGTTCCGGCGGCGGCGGTTCTTCGAGGGCCGGCCGATCCGCAGCGGCGAGCAGTCCCGCGACATCGCCTGGCGCACCCCGGCGGGCGAGGAGATGACCCCGGAGGACTGGGACAGCGGGTTCGGCAAGTCGCTGTCGGTGTTCCTCAACGGCGAGGGCATCCACGAGCCGAACCAGCGCGGCGAACGCGTCGTCGACGTTTCGTTCCTGCTGTGCTTCAACGCCCACGACGAGCCGATCGACTTCGTCACCCCCGACGGTCCGCACGCACAGGAATGGTCGGTGGCGCTGGACACGGACGTGCCGGACGGACTGCGCGAACAGGTCGTGACCGCCGGGGGGTCGGTGCGGGTGCAGGCCCGTTCGCTGCTGGTGCTGCGGAGGACCGCATGAGCCCGCGCCCGGTGTCGTCGACGTATCGGCTGCAGCTCACCGGCGACGGGACGACCTTCGCGGACGCGATCGCGCTCGTGGACTACCTCGAGGCGCTCGGGGTCTCACACGTGTACCTGTCCCCCGTGCTCAGCGCCGCGGCCGGATCGACCCACGGCTACGACGTGGTGGACCCGACCACGGTGTCGGCGGCGCTCGGCGGCCGCGCGGGCCTCGAGGCCCTCGCCCGCGAGGTCCGCTCCCGCGGGATGGGTCTGCTGATCGACATCGTGCCCAACCACGTCGGCGTCGGCGATCCCCGCGAGAACCCGTGGTGGTGGGACGTGCTGCGGCACGGCCGCGACTCGCGGTACGCGACCTACTTCGACGTCGACTGGGCCGCGGACAACGGCACCGACGGCCGGATCGCCCTGCCCGTGCTGGGTTCGGCGGCCGACGTCGAGGAGCTGACCGTCGACCGCACCGGCGACGAGCCGACGCTGGCCTACTACGAGCGGCGCTTCCCCGTCGCCCCGGGCACCGACGCCGGGACCGGAGCGGAAGTACATGCGCGGCAGGCGTATCGGCTGGTGCCGTGGGACAGCGGCCTGATCGGGTACCGCCGGTTCTTCACCGTCGACGACCTCGCCGCGGTGCGGGTGGAGGATCCCGCGGTGTTCGACGCGGTGCATGCCCAGGTGGCGTCGTGGATGGACGACGACCTCACCGACGGCGTCCGCGTGGACCATCCCGACGGCCTGGCCGACCCGACCGGCTACCTGCGGCGGCTGCGCGGGCTCGTCGGCCCGGACCGGTGGCTGGTGATCGAGAAGATTCTCGGCGACGGCGAACCGCTCGACCCGACCCTGCCCGTCGACGGCACCACGGGCTACGACGCGCTCGGCGAGGTCGGTGCGGTGTTCCTCGATCCGCGGGGCGAGAAGGACCTGAACGCGCTGTCACTCGACCGCACCGGCACCCCCGGCGACGCGGAGTGGCTGCACGCGCAGGAGAAGCAGATCAAGCGCGCGGTGCTGCAGACGGGGCTGGCGCCGGAGGTGCGCCGGCTGGTGCGGGCCGTGCGGCGAGATGCCGCCGATGCGACCTGCCCGGACGAGCGGCTGCGCGACGCCGTGATCGCGGTGGCGGCGGAACTGCCCGTGTACCGGTCGGACTATGCGTCGCTGGGCGGGATGCTGCCCCGCATCCTGGGTGACCGCGCCCGCGCCGACGTCGCGCTCGAACCCGCCCTCGAGGTGCTGGCCCGGGCCCTGGCCCGCGGCGGAGAGGCGGCGGCCCGGTTCGGCCAGGTGTGCGGCGCCGCGACGGCGAAGGCCGTCGAGGACTGCCTGTTCTACCGGGCGGCGCGGCTGGTGTCGCTGCAGGAAGTCGGTGGCCACCCGGGACGGTTCGGGTTGCCCGTCGCCGAGTTCCACCTGGCGTGGGCGGAGCGGGCGCGGCGGTGGCCGCGGGCGATGACGTCGCTGTCGACGCACGACACCAAGCGGGGCGAGGACGTCCGCGCCCGCATCGGGGTGCTCTCCCAGGTGCCGCAGCTGTGGGCGGCGTGCCTGTCCGAATGGGAATCCGTCGCCCCGCCGCCGGACGCCGCCACCGGGCTGTTCCTGTGGCAGAACCTGTTCGGCGCGTGGCCGCGCGACGGCGTGGTGACCGGGGAACTGCGGTCGCGGCTGCGCGAGTACGCCCGTAAGGCGTTGCGGGAGAACGGCTTGCGCACCACCTGGACCGAGGTGGACGAGGAGTTCGAGGGCGCGGTGGCGGCCTGGCTCGACGCAGTGTGCGACGGGCCGGTCGGCGCGTCACTGACCGAGTTCGTCTCGTCCCTGACCCCTCATTTCTCCGCGGATTCGCTCGGGCAGAAGCTGCTGCAGCTGCTCGGACCCGGCATCCCCGACGTGTACCAGGGCACCGAACTGTGGGAGGACTCGCTCGTCGACCCGGACAACCGGCGGCCCGTGGACTTCGCCACCAGACGCCGGCTGCTCGCACAGGACGCACCGCCGGCCGTGGACGACGCCGGCACCGCGAAGCTCGCCGTGGTGCGGACGGCGCTGCGCCTGCGCCGCGAGCGGCCGGCGAGCTTCGTCGGCGGGGCCTACGTTCCGCTGTCCGCGTCGGGGCCGGCCGCCGGTCACCTGATCGGGTTCGGGCGGGGCCCGGCGGCCGAGGAGGTCGACGTGGTGGCGCTCGCGTCGCGGCACACTGTCACGCTGGAGGAAACCGGGTGGGGCGACACGACGCTCGACCTGCCGCCGGGACTCTGGGTCGATCGGCTCACCGGGCGGCGGCTGTCGGGAACGGTGTCGCCGGCGGAGGTGTTCGCGGATCTTCCCGTTGCGGCGCTGGCCCGCGATTAGGAATTCTCCTCCTGGGGATGGACGGCCCTCGGCCGGCGACGCCGGCCGAGGGACCCGGCGACCGGGACGAGCCGGCGGTTCAGCTCACACCGGTCGGCGGTGGCCCCGTGGGGGTCTCGAGGCCTGTGCGCCCTTGCGCGAGGAGGACGCGCGTCACCTTACGCAACAGCCGTCCCTTGATCCCGGGAAGACTCGCGGCGATCTGCTCTTCGATGGCCAGCTTGTCGTAGTACGAGCGGAGCCGGTGGATCCGGGCCGACCCATCGAACTCGTAGACCGTGACCACCGGAGCTCGATATGCGATCCCCCGGTACGTCTGGGTCATCCGACCTGGGGTTACCCCAGGGTCGTGTGGCGGGAGGGGTCACCCCCTTCGGCGTGGCGTGGCCCGGACCGAGCGGTGCTTGTCACCGGTCGGGGCCACGGCCGAGGTACTGCGCGACAGGGGCGCTACAGCGCTGGTAGAGGAGCTGACGGAGGACGTCGTGGCAGTGTCGGCCTCGCTCTCCGGCAGGGGCAGGAGGTAACCGATGAGTACCACGGGAGATCGTCGGTCTGCCCGGAAAGCGAAAGCCCGTGCCGATCGCGCGTTGTGCCCGGTCGCGGTATCAGCCACCTTGGGGCTTCGGGTCGCTGATGTGGCGGAGGCGATGCGCGCCCACGCCGTCGCGAGGCCACTCGACGTCGCGACCGCCGGGCGCCGGCTCCGCGGCGCGGAGCCCATGCCGGACCGGGTCTGTGAGCTGCTCACTCGCAAGGCCGTACGAGCAGCTCGGCGGTGCGCCGGCAACGGAGCCGGCGTTTCGAGGAGGAGCATGCGAACCTGCTCCGGTCCGAGCGGGTGCACCGGCTCCTCGAATCCGGCAGGCGCCGACGCTTCGACGAGCCGGCGACGATCACGGTGCGGGACGTCGCCTTCCGCGCGGCGAGACCTTGCGCGCGGCGCGACGGCGGGCGATCTCTCGGACGGCGAGCGCGCGGCCCTGCGGATTGTGGGTGTGGACCCGGGACTGCCCCGCACCGCTAACGCAGGCGCAGCAGGACCAGGGCCAGGGCCGTGCCGTCCTCGCCGAGCTCCGCGGCGTATCGGCGGATCACGCTCATGTCGTGGGCGTGGGTGACGCGGGGCGCGCCCGTCCCGACCCGGAGCTGCCCGATCCGTCGTTCGAGCGCGATGCGGCGCCGCACCACGGCGAGGATCTCGGCGTCGAGGCCGTCGATGTCGGCGCGCAGACGGGGCAGTTCGGAGTCGGTGGTGCCTGGTTCGGCAACGGCGGTCATGATGCCTCCCTTCGGGATTCGGTGTGTTCGCTGCATCGATACTCCCGCGCGGGCGCGGCGGGTAACAGCCACCCCAGGTGGCGGATTCGCCACCCCGACGGGGGTCACTGTCACCGGCGCGCCGACGGATCCGGTCACAGTGCCCGCCGGTAACCGCGGATCACCGGCACGGCGCACACCGCGAGCAGGGCGACCGACCAGGCCACGGTGCGCAACAGCGGCCCCTGGACGGCGCCACCGAGGGCGAGCGCCTGCATCGTCTCGACGGCACTCGTCATGGGCTGGTTGCGGATCACCGGCGCAAGCACCTCCGGGTACGCACCGATCGGCACGAACCCCGGGTTGAAGAACAGCATCAGCGTGCACAGCAGCGAGATCGATTCGATGACAACGGTTTTCGCGGCCATGAGCGCGGCCGCGGTGACCAGCGCGGCGAACGCCACCCCGAACAGCACCGGCACCGCCAGGAAGCCGATCGCGGCGAGCGGGCCCCGCTGGAAGCGGAAGCCGAGGACGAAGCCGGCGGCGACGATGACGACGGTGGTCACGGCGATGCGCACCGCCTCGGCGAGGAACCGCGACGCCAGCGCCGACGCCCGGTGGACGGGCAGCACCCACAGCCGCGCGGGCAGCCCGGCCGCGCATTCGCGGCCGAGCGTGACGGCGCCGGCCAGCGAGCCGAGCAGGGCGCTCATCACGACGACCATCGGCACCGTCCCGTACAGGGCGTCGTGCCCGGCGAACGCCGAGACCTGCCGGCCGAGCACCGCCTCGAGCATGAGCAGCAGCAGCACCGGGTAGGCGAGGCTCTGCAGCATCGTCATCGGATCCCGGCGCCACCGGGTGAGCAGGCGCCCCGCCTGCAGCCAGGTGTGCCTGACGAGAGCGGGTACCGAGTTCTCGGGTGCGGTCACGGTGGTGCTCATCGCTGTCTCCGATTCGTGCGGGCCGCCAGGGGGACGACGACCAGAAGGATCCCGCCGAGCCACAGCAGCGTCGGCGTCAGCGCGGTGGCGGTGGCGGTGCCGTCGGCGAGACCGCGCAGGCTCGACGCGAACTGTGAGACGGGCTGGTTGCGGACGAACGGCTGGATCCAGGCCGGAAACTGGTCGATCGGGACGAAGCCGCAGGAGAGCATCCCGAGCACGAGCTGCGGCAGCATCAGTGCCTGGGTCGTGGCTTCCGGGCTGCGGAACAGGGTGCCGATCACGTCGGCGCCGAGCGTGAGGACCATCCCGACGGTCAGCGCGAGTGCGCAGAACCCGACGGCTGCGGCGATTCCGGCGAACCGGAACCCGATCACGTGCCCGCAGCCGATCGCCGCCGAGAGCGACAGCGCGCACTTGACGGCGCTCGCGGACAGGCGCGCGGCGAGCGGCACGGCCGCCGCGATCGGCATCGTCGCGAAGCGGCGGTCGATGCCGTGCACCGCGTCGGTCGCGGCCAGGAAGGCGGCGGAGATCGCGGTGAAGGACACGGCCTGCAACGCGATCAGCGGCATCAGGAACTGCCCGTAATCGACGGTTCCGCCGGTGAACAGGGCGATCACGCGTTGCAGCGGCACGTAGAACCCGACGGTGAACACGAGCGGCGCGACGAGCGCGGTGACGAGTTCGCCGCCGCGAATCGCCGGGATCAGGGTGCGTACGGACAGCACCCACCACTGGTAGAGCGGCGAGGGAACCGGTGCGACGGTCGTCGTGGTCATGCCACCACCTCGAATCGCGGCCGGGCGGCGGTGAGGGCGAGGAAGACCTCGTCCAGCGACGGTCGCCGCAGCGCGATGTCGGAGACGGCGACGCCGTGGGCGGCGACGGCGGTGGCGACCTGCGCCAAGGTGCCGGCGCCGTGCGGCGCGGGGATCGTGACACGGTCGGCGGCGACCTCGATCGCCGCGGCCGGCGCGAACCGGCCGAGCACGTGCGCCACGGCCGGCACGTCGGCCACCCGCACCGGGACGACCTCGCAGAAGGTGGCGCCGACGCGCTGCTTCAGCTGGGCGGGGGTGCCCTCGGCGACGACGGTGCCCCGGTCGATGACGACGATCCGGTCGGCGAGCAGGTCGGCCTCCTCGAGGTACTGCGTGGTGAGCAGCGTGGTGACGCCCTGGGATTTGAATCCGGCGATCAGGTCCCAGACCCGTTGGCGGCTGCGCGGATCGAGCCCGGTGGTCGGCTCGTCGAGGAACACCACCTGGGGCGGGACGACGAGCCCGCAGGCGATGTCGATGCGGCGGCGCATGCCGCCGGAGTACTTGCCGACCCGCCGGTCGGCGGCGTCCTCGAGGTCGAATTCGGCGAGCAGTTCCCGCGCCCGGGCGCGGGCCGCGCGGCGCCGCAGCCCGAGCAGCCGGGCGAACAGGACCAGGTTCTCGAAGCCGGTGAGCATGTCGTCGAGGGCGGCGTACTGGCCGGTGAGCATCACCGCGCGGCGCACCCCGGCCGCGTCGGCGACGACGTCGTGGCCGGCGACGACGGCGCGACCGGAATCCGGCCGCAGCAGGGTGGACAGGATGTTCACGGTGGTGGTCTTGCCGGCGCCGTTGGGGCCGAGGACGCCGAGGACCTCGCCGGCCTCGGCGGTGAAGCTCACGCCGCACAGGGCCGGGACCGGCCCGAAGCTCTTGGTGACGGCGTCGACGAGGACGGCTGGGGTCGAGGGGGACATGGTGCTCCGTTCGGAAGGGGTGGACTGCGGGATCAGGACGCGGCGAGGTACCGGTCGTCGCCGAGGTGCCGATCGAGCACCGCGGCCAGGGCGGGCACCGCGTCGGGTGCGGTCATCCGGTCGTGCTCGACGTCGAGCAGGTGGTTGTGCATCGCGCCGGTGACGTAGGGCCCCCAGCCGGCGAAGCCCCCGGCATGGTGCGTCTTGTCGGCCGTCGCGGTGACGAAGACGAGATCGCCGTCGTAGAGCGGCGGCCGGTACCCGGCGAGCAGCGATGCCGAGCCGTTGTAGGCGGCGGTCATCCGGTCGAGGTGACCGGCGTCGACGGGGGCCCCGGTGTGGGTCCGGATCAGCGCGGCGGCCTCGGCCGCCGTCAGCGCCGGATCGGCGTCGGGCAGGCCCAGCGACGAACCGAGGGTGGCGACGAGTTCGCCGACCGTCAGCGGTTCCGGCGCGGCAACGTCGCGGGCGATCAGGTCCGCGTCGAGCAGCGCGAGCAGCGCCACCTCCTCGCCGGTCTCGCGCAGCCGCGCGGCGACGGCGTGGGCGATGAATCCGCCGAGGGACCAGCCGAGCAGGTGGTACGGGCCGCTGGGTTGGACCGCGCGGATCTCGTCGACGTATCGCTCGGCGTACGCGGCGATCGTTTCCGGGGCGTCCTCGAGGCCTTCGAGATGCGGGGACTGCAGTCCGTACACCGGCCGTCCGGGGGCGAGTTGCGCGGCGAGCCCGGCGTAGCACCAGGCCAGTCCGGCCGCCGGATGCACGCAGAACAGCGGGGCGCCGTCGCCCTCGGTGCGCAGCGGCAGCCGCACCGCGAACGGTGAGTCCGGCTGCCCGGCGGTGTCCGCGGCCTCGATGCGGGCGGCCAGGGCCACCGGGGTGGGCGCCGAGAACAGCTG
>NZ_PCZU01000239.1:2407-3667 GCF_002887785.1 Rhodococcus sp. ENV425 | reverse complement strand
CGACGTCAATGCCGCCGGCTCCAGCGTCGACAACGCGGCGGGGGTGACGACGAGGTGGCTGACCTGGGCCGCGCGAAGCCGGTCGGCGAGTTCGGCGCCGCCGACCACCGTGGGCGGTACGACCACGAGCCGCGCGCCGACCGCGAACGCGGCGAGCTGTTCGAACACCGCGGCGTCGAAGCTCGGCGAGGCGATGTGCGCGATCCGGGCCTGCGCGGTCAGCGCCAGGGTTTCCCGCTGCGCGGCGACGAGGTTGCCCAGTCCGCGGTGGGTGACGGCGACCGCCTTCGGGGTGCCGGTCGAGCCGGACGTGTAGATCAGGTAGGCGGGATCGTCCACGTGCACGGCCGCGGCGCGCGGCCGCTGCGGGACGAGTGCGAGACGCGTGTCGGCGTCCGGGCCGTCGAGCACCAGCCACCCGACCGAGCCGGGCAGGCGGTCGTGGTGCGCGGTCACGGTGACGCCCAGGACGGCCCCGGAATCGGCGAGCATGTACTCGATCCGTTCCTGCGGGTGCCGCGGGTCGACGGGCACGAACGCCGCTCCGGTCCGTGCGACCGCCCAGACCGCGAGCACCGATTCGAACGATCGGGTCAGTGCCAGGGCGACGAGGGTGCCGGGACCGGCGCCGCGCGCGGTGAGCGCGTCGGCGAGCAGCGCCGCGCGGGCGTCGAGCTCGCGATAGGTGACCTGCCGGTCGTCGGTGACCACGGCGACGGCGTCGGGTCGCGCGGCCGCGGCGGCGTGCAGCAGCTCGGGCAGGGTCACCGGGGTGACGGGCTGCGGGCCCGCGCTGGTGCGCAGGTCGTCGGCCTCCTGCGCGTCGAGCAGGTCGACGTCGCCGATCGCGGCGTGCGGGTTCTCGGCGACCGCCGTCAGCAGCCGGCCGAAGCGGGCGGCGAGGGTCCGCGCGGTGCCGTCGTCGAACAGGTCGGTGGCGTAACCGAGCGTCACCTCGAGACCGGCGGGTTCGCCGTCGGCGGTCGTGCGTTCGCGCAGTGTCAGGCTCAGGTCGAAGGGTGAGGCCTCGTGGGCGACGTCCTGCAGCTCGATGCGCAGGCCCGCGACCTCGAGCTCCGGCTCCTCGAAGTTCGCCAGCGCGAGCGAGACCTGGAACAGCGGGTGGTGCGCGGTGGACCGGGCCGGGCGCACCGCCTCGACCACCTGATCGAAGGCGACGTCGGCGTGGGCGAACGCGGCCAGGTCGGCCTCGCGCACCTGCGCCACCAGGTCGGCGAAGGCGACGTCCGGCCGCACCGG
>NZ_PCZU01000239.1:0-2330 GCF_002887785.1 Rhodococcus sp. ENV425 | reverse complement strand
GCCCACCGCGATGTCGTCGCCGGCGCCGAGGCGGGACAGCAGCGCCGCGAGCGCGGCGTGCAGGGTCATGAACATCGTGGCGTGTTCGGTGGCGGCGACGGCCCGCAGCCGGGCGTGCACGTCGGCGTCGACGGCGAGGTCCACGTCGGCGCTCGCCATGGACTGCACGGCCGGGCGCGGCCGGTCGGTGGGCAGGGTGATGCGGTCCGGGAGCCCGGCGAGGGTCTCCACCCAGAATTCGCGCTGTTGCGCGGCCGTCGATTGCGGATCGGTCTCGTCGCCGAGGATGTCGCGCTGCCACAGCGTGTAGTCGGCGTACTGCACCGGCAGCGGCGCCCACGCCGGGGCCGCACCCGCGGTGCGGGCGGCGTACGCGGCGATCAGGTCCCGGGCCAGCGGCGCCACCGACACCCCGTCCGCGGCAATGTGGTGCAGCACCAGCACCAGCACGTGCTCCTCCGCGCCCAGACGCAGCACCCGGGCCCGCACCGGCAGGTCCACGGTCAGGTCGAAGCCGGCCCCGGCGAAGCCCGCCACGGCGGCATACACGTCGGCAGGTGCCTCGGTGAGGTCGAGGGGGACGCCGGCGTCGACGGCCACCTGGTGCGGGCCTTCCGCGTCGGCGGGGAACACGGTGCGCAGGCTCTCGTGCCGGTCGGTCACGTCCCGCCATGCCGTGGTCAGGGCCGCGGCGTCGAGGGGCCCGGACAGGCGCAGCGCCACCGGGATGTTGTACGCCGCGGAGGTGGGGTCGAGCTGGTTGAGCACCCACATGCGCTGCTGCGCCGGGCCGAGGGGCACGCGGGCCGGCCGGGGCCGGGCCGTGAGGGCGATCCGCGGGGCGGGACGCTCGAGCAGCCGCACGGCGAGCCCCGCGGGGGTGGGCGCCTCGAACAGGTCGCGCACCGCCAGGGCGGAGCCCGCGGAGTTCAGGCGGGCGACGACGCGGGTGGCGTCGAGGGAGTTGCCGCCCAGGTCGAAGAACGAATCGTCGATCCCGACCTGCGCGAGGCCGAGCACCTGCGCGAACGCGGCGACCACCGCCTCCTCCGTCGGTGTGCGCGGAGCGCGCCCCGAGCCGGCCGCGAACACCGGCTCGGGCAGCGCCGCCCGGTCCAGCTTGCCCACCGGGGTCAGCGGCACCGCGTCGAGCACGACGACCGCCGCCGGCACGAGATGGGCGGGCAGCAGCTCGGCCACCTGCGCCCGCAGTGGCTCGGCCTCGAGCTCGCAGCCCGGCGCCGCCAGCACGTACGACACCAGCACCGGCGACCCGGCCGGACCGGTCCGGCCCACCGTCACCGCATAGTCCACCTGCGACAACCCGGCCAGCACCGCGTCGATCTCCCCGACCTCGACCCGCATCCCGCGGACCTTGACCTGATGATCACCCCGGCCGAGGTACTCGAGTTCGAGCCGGCCCCCGGCCCGCACCCACCGCACCAGGTCGCCGGTGCGATACATCCGCGCCCCCGGGACCTGCGGATGCGCCACGAACCGGCCCGCGGTCAACCCCGCCCGCCCGTGATAGCCCCGCGCCAGCCCGTCCCCGGCCAGGTACAGCTCCCCCACCACGCCCACCGGGGCCGGCCGCAACCGCCCGTCGAGCACCAGCGGCGTCACTCCGCGCACGGCCGATCCGATCGTCACCGCCCGTCCCGGCGCCAGCGGTCCCGCCGTCGCCCAGATCGTCGCCTCCGTCGGCCCGTACAGGTTCAGCATCGTCCGCCCCCCGGCGAACCGCTCGACCAACTCGGCTCCGACCGCCTCCCCGGCCACCGCCAGCACCTCGACCGACGTCAATGCCGCCGGCTCCAGCGTCGAGAGCACCGACGGCGTGAGGACCATGTGCGTCACCTGCTCGGCATCGAGCAGCGTGGCGAGTTCGGCGCCGCCGACGACGCCGGCCGGAACCGACACCAGGCAGCCCCCGGAGCCGAACGCGGCCAGTTGTTCGAAGATCGCCGCGTCGAAGCTCGGCGAGGCGAAGCCGAGGACCCGCGCGTCCGGTCCGACCGCGAGCGAATCATCCTGGGCGCGAACGATGTTCGCCAACCCGCGGTGGGTGACCGTGACGGCCTTCGGGGTGCCGGTCGAGCCGGAGGTGTAGATCAGGTAGGCGGCGTGGTCGGGATGCAGCGGCCGGGTCCGGTCCGCGTCGGTCAACGGCGCGGCGGATTCGGCGGCGGATGCGGCCCGCAGCGCCGGGTCGTCGAGCTCGAGCCAGGTGAGCGCGCCGGGCAGCGCGGACCGGTGCGCGGTCGTGGTCAGCCCGAGCGTGGCACCGCAGTCGCCGAGCATGTGCGCGATGCGCTGGGCCGGATACGCCG
>NZ_PCZU01000238.1:57102-57785 GCF_002887785.1 Rhodococcus sp. ENV425 | reverse complement strand
GAGGCCCACGTCCCCGCCTGATCCCGCACCCGAGGAAAACGAAAGGAACCCCCGATGGCAACGACGAATCTCACCCTCGCGGACTTCGAGTCCACGATCACCGACAACGACATCGTCCTGGTCGACTTCTGGGCCTCGTGGTGCGGTCCGTGCCGGGCGTTCGCCCCCGTGTTCGACAAGTCCTCGGCCGCGCACCCGGACGTCGTGCACGCCAAGGTCGACACCGAGGCCGAGCAGCAGCTCGCCGCCATGGCCGACATCCGCTCGATCCCCACGATCATGGCGTTCCGCGAGGGCGTGCTGGTCTACGCCCAGCCCGGCGCCCTGCCGGCGGCCGCCCTCGAAGACCTCATCGGGCAGATCAAGGCCCTGAACATGGCCGAGGTCCACGCCCAGGTCGCCGAACACAAGGCCGCCGCCGGCGCCTGACCCGCCACCCCCGTTACCCGTCCCGAGGAGGACCCCTATGTGTTACCCCGTCACCTGCCCGAACTGCGGAAAGACCGGCTGGGGCGGCTGCGGCCAGCACGTCGACGCCGTCATGCGCTCCGTGCCCGCACCCGACCGCTGCGCGTGCGGCCAGGACACCGCCGCGGGGGCGCAGGCACGCACCCTCGGCGCGCTCTTCCGACGCTGACCGCACCTCGAGGAGACTGCGCCTCCACCGCACTCTCCGCCGCGGC
>NZ_PCZU01000238.1:41872-57092 GCF_002887785.1 Rhodococcus sp. ENV425 | reverse complement strand
CCCCGCCCTGCTCGAGCAGGGCGGGGTGTTCGCGTAGCAGGCCGAGGGCCAATTACCCTTCCGCGGTCGGCCGACCGGTGAAAAACTCGTAAACGCCCACTCGAGAAGGGACGGCCACGGTGAACAGAGCGATGGGGCCGGTGGACACCATCTGGCTCAACATGGACCGACCCGAGAACCTCATGATCATCGACTCGCTGATGTTCTTCGAGGGCCCCGTCGACTGGTCGCGCGTGGTGTCCCTCGTGCAGCGACGATTCGTCGACACCTACCCGTCGTTCCGGCAGCGGCCGGTGCAACCGCGCACGCATGTCGGGTCGCCGCATTGGGAGGACGACCCGGAGTTCGACCTCGACGACCACCTGATCCGGACGACCCTGCCCCGCAGCGACGACGCGACGCTGCAGCGGTACATCGAACGGCGGATGCCGGTGCCGTTCGATCGTCGCCGCCCGCTGTGGGAGATGCACCTCATCGACGGATACCGGCACGGAGCCGTGATCTACACCCGGCTCCACCACTGCATCGGTGACGGCATCGCCCTCAACCAGGTGATGCTCTCGATGACGGGGGAGACCCCGGACAGCGACCTCGACGACGCCCCGACCGCCGTGCCCGAGCACCATGCCGGTCTCCTCGAGGGGGCCGCCAAGTTCGCGGGGGCCGCGGTGTCGAACACCGCCAGTGCGGCGTCCGGCGCTGCGCACATGCTGCTCGACCTGCCCAAGCTGCTCGATCCGCATGTCCTCGGCGACGCCTTCACCCAGGCCGAACGCACCGGCGAGATCGCGAACAAGCTCGTGCTCGGCCCCAAACCGCACACTCCGCTCAGTGGCGAACCAGGAACGGCCAAACGGGCGGTGTGGTGTGAGCCCTTTCCGCTCGACGACATCAAGCACATCGGTCACCGGACCGGCACCACCGTCAACGACGTGCTCATGGGAGCCGTCGCCGGGGCGCTCGCGACGTACATCCGCGAGCACGGCGGCAAGCCGCAGGACGTGCCCACGATGGTGCCGGTCAACGTTCGCCCCCTCGACAAGCCCCTGCCGAAGGAACTCGGGAATCAGTTCGCTCTGGTGCTCTTCAAGTACCCGTCGGCACTGGAGACCCCGCTCGAACGCATCGTCGAGACCCACCGGCGGATGGAGGTCATCAAGCACTCTCCCGAGGTGACGCTCACGTTCGGCCTGATCAAGGCGATCGGACGGACCGGTCCGGAGCTGGAACGGTTCTTCGTGGACTTCTTCTCCGGCAAGGCGATCGGGGTGACCACCAATGTTCCCGGTCCCACGAGCGACCGGTACATGGCGGGGGCGAAGATCCGCGGTGTGCTCGCCTGGGTGCCGGGCGCCGGCGATCAGACCCTCGGCGTCTCGATCTTCAGCTACAGCGGCAAGGTCCGGGTGGGGTTCAAGGCGGACGCGGACCGGGTGCCCGATCCCGAGAATCTCGTCCGCGCCTTCACCGAGGAGATCGACGGGCTGCTCCGCCTCTCGCACGCCGTGTGACGGCGACGTGAATCCGCCGATTCGGTGTCCGTTCCGGGTGAGGATGTCTACGGTCGGCTCATGAGCGAGCACGGGCACTACCAGGAAGTCCTGAACGCACTGAATCCGCAGCACCGGGCGCTGCGCGCGGCGATTCCCGAGGTGTATCAGGGTTTCAATGCCCTCAGCAAGGCCGCCTTCGCCCCCGGGGCCCTGGATACCAGGACCAAGGAACTGATCGCGCTCGCGATCGGCGTCGTCGACGAATGCGACGGCTGCATCGCCTCCCATGCGCGCAGCGCCGTCCGGGCCGGGGCGAGCAGGCAGGAGGCGGCCGAGGCGATCGGGGTCGCATTTCTGATGCAGGGCGGCCCGGCGACGATCTACGGGTCGCGGGCCTACACCGCGTTCTGCGAATTCGCCGACGCCGAGGAACAGCGGGACCGGTGACGGTCCGGTGGAGGGGATGACGGGAATCGAACCCGCGTAGCCAGTTTGGAAGACTGGGGCTCTACCATTGAGCTACATCCCCATGCATGCGATCGACCCGGGATCGCCGGGTCTGCCGCGTGCAGGAACAGACTGTACCGAACCTCGCTTTGGATTTCATAATCGGGGGGCCGTAGGATTCTCCCTCGGGTCCCCGGAAGGTTCCGGGTGCCGGTGTTGACGGGATGTGGCGCAGCTTGGTAGCGCATCCGCTTTGGGAGCGGAGGGTCGCAGGTTCAAATCCTGTCATCCCGACCAGGAAGAACCGGGTGGACGACCGAGCACCCGGTGACAGCTTGATCGAACGACCAACGAGCACGACAGAAGGAGCATGTCCGTGAAGAGCACCGTCGAGCAGCTCAGCCCGACGCGAGTCCGTATCAACGTTGAGGTGCCCTTCGAGGAGCTCCAGCCTGATTTCGACCGCGCGTTCAAGGCCCTCGCCAGCCAGATCCGCCTTCCCGGCTTCCGGCCCGGCAAGGCCCCGCGCAAGCTGCTCGAGGCCCGCGTCGGACGTGGCGCCGTGCTCGAGCAGGTCGTCAACGACGCCATCCCGGCCCGCTACAGCGAGGCCGTGACCGCCAACGAGGTCAAGGTCATCGGCCAGCCCGAGGTCGACATCACCAAGCTCGAGGACAACGTCGAGCTCGTCTTCACCGCCGAGGTCGACGTCCGGCCGGAGATCACCCTCCCCGACTTCTCCGCCATCGCGGTCACCGTCGATCCCGTCGAGGTCACCGACGAGGCGGTCGAGGAGCAGCTGCTGTCGCTGCGTCAGCGCTTCGGCACCCTCACCGGTGTCGAGCGGCCGGTGCAGGACGGCGACTTCGTGTCCATCGACCTGTCCGCCACCGTCGGCGGCGAGGAGGTCCCCGAGGCCTCCACCACCGGTCTGTCCCACGAGGTCGGTTCGGGCCAGCTCATCGACGGCCTCGACGAGGCGCTCGTCGGCCTGTCCGCGGGCGAGTCGAAGGAGTTCACCACCACGCTCGTCGCCGGTGAGCATGCCGGCGAGGAGGCCGTGGTCACCGTCACGGTGAACAGCGTCAAGGAGCGCGAGCTGCCCGCCGAGGACGACGAATTCGCGCAGCTCGCGAGCGAGTTCGACACCCTCGAGGAGCTCAAGGCCGACCTGCGCGAGCGGGTCTCCCGCGTCAAGAAGGTCGAGCAGGCCGGTCAGATCCGCGACAAGGTTCTCGACGCCCTGCTCGAGGCCGTGGAGGTGCCGCTGCCCGAGGCCGTCGTCCAGGCCGAGATCGACGGCGCCCTGCACGATGCCATCCACGCGCTCGACCACGACGAGACCAAGCTCAACCAGCTCCTCGAGGAGCAGGGCTCGAGCCGCGAGGAATTCGACAACGACACCCGCGAGTCGGCCGAGCGCGCCGTGAAGGTGCAGCTGCTGCTCGACGCGATCGCCGAGGCCGAGGGCACCACCGTCGAGCAGGAGGAGCTCACCGAGCGCATCTTCTTCCAGGCGCAGCGCTACGGCATCCCGCCGGAGCAGTTCATCCAGCAGATCGGCCAGGCGAACCAGCTCGGCGCCGTCTACGCGGACGTCCGGCGCGGCAAGGCCCTCGGCAACGTCGTGGACCGGGCCACGGTCACCGACACCAGTGGCGCCACGATCGACACCTCCGAGCTGTTCGGCACGAAGAGCGACGCCGAGTCCGAGGACGCCGAGGCTCCGGCCGGCGAGGGCGACTCCGAGTAGTAGAGCGAGACCCGTTGCCGCGCCGCGCGATTGCATGTGCGACGTCGCAACGGTTCTGCGCAGGGAACGCAGAGCGGAAATTTCCGCTTTGAGCGAAGTGGGGCGGCACCGGGCATCCGGTGCCGCCCCACTTCGTTACTGTCAGTGTCAGCAATCCACGATTGACGAGAAGGCAGGTACCGTGACTCCTCAGAATCCGGCGACATCCATCGGTCCCACGATGACCTCGGCCACCGCTGGGCTCAACCTCAGCGACTCGGTCTACGAGCGGCTGCTGCGCGAGCGGATCATCTTCCTCGGTACCCAGGTCGACGACGACATCGCGAACAAGCTCTGCGCGCAGATCCTGCTGCTGTCCGCGGAGGACCCGACGCGCGACATCTCCCTCTACATCAACTCCCCGGGTGGATCCGTCACCGCCGGTATGGCGATCTACGACACCATGAAGTTCGTCGAGTGCGACGTGGCGACCTTCGCGATGGGCCTGGCCGCCTCCATGGGGCAGTTCCTGCTCTCGGCCGGCACGCGGGGCAAGCGGTACGCCCTGCCGCACGCGCGGATCATGATGCACCAGCCGTCCGCCGGTATCGGCGGCACGGCCAGCGACATCGCGATCATGGCGGAACAGTTCGCGCACACCAAGCGGGAGATGGCGGAACTGATCGCCGAGCACACCGGCCAGACCGTCGAGCAGATCACGAAGGACTCGGACCGCGACCGCTGGTTCACCGCCAAGGAAGCACTCGAGTACGGCTTCGTCGACCATGTCGTCTCGCGGGCGCAGCAGGCCGGCGGCACCGGCAACTAGTTCCGAGCCCTCCGATCCGCTCTACGCCCCACGAATTCCTGGAGAAGCGATGACCAACCTGTTCGATCCGCGCCAGCTCGGCGGCCAAGCTCCGGCTTCCCCCGCGAGCCGCTACATCCTGCCCTCGTTCATCGAGCACTCGAGCTACGGGGTCAAGGAGTCCAACCCGTACAACAAGCTGTTCGAGGAACGCATCATCTTCCTCGGCGTGCAAGTGGACGACGCCTCGGCCAACGACGTCATGGCGCAGCTGCTGGTGCTCGAGTCGCTGGACCCGGACCGCGACATCACGATGTACATCAACTCGCCCGGCGGCTCGTTCACGTCGCTGATGGCGATCTACGACACCATGCAGTACGTGCGTGCCGACATCACGACCGTGTGCCTCGGCCAGGCCGCCTCGGCCGCGGCGGTGCTGCTCGCCGCCGGTACCCCCGGCAAGCGGCTCGCCCTGCCCAATGCGCGCGTGCTCATCCACCAGCCCGCCACCGGCGGCATCCAGGGCCAGGTGTCCGACCTCGAGATCCAGGCCGCGGAGATCGAGCGCATGCGCCGCCTGATGGAGACGACCCTGGCCAAGCACACCGGCAAGGACCCCGAGCAGATCCGGAAGGACACCGACCGCGACAAGATCCTCACCGCCGCGGAGGCCGTCGACTACGGTCTGATCGACAACGTGCTCGAGTACCGCAAGCTCTCGGCTCAGAAGTAACCGCCTCGGCCCGGCCCGGAGCGCGCCTCGCGCGCCTTCGCGGCCGGGCCGGTGTGCTCGAGCGGCATTACCGCCGCCCCGCACAAAATATGGCCCGAATCGCCCGGAACCGGTCGACCGCCGTCGCAGTCTCCGGGTACGGTCGTTCCAAGGGCCCGCTCCCCGGACCGGCGCTGTCGGCGGTCGCGGGATCGGTTGCACGCTTACGAGGAAGTAGGGACCTGACAGATGGCACGTATCGGTGACGGGGGCGACCTGTTGAAATGCTCTTTCTGCGGAAAGAGCCAGAAGCAGGTCAAGAAGCTCATTGCGGGCCCAGGGGTCTACATCTGCGACGAGTGCATCGACCTGTGCAACGAGATCATCGAGGAAGAACTGGCCGAGTCCAACGAGGTCAAGCTCGACGAGTTGCCCAAGCCGGCCGAGATCCGCGAGTTCCTCGACAACTACGTCATCGGGCAGGACTCCGCGAAGCGGACCCTGGCGGTGGCGGTCTACAACCACTACAAGCGGATCCAGGCGGGGGAGAAGGCCCGCGACACCCGGGGTGAGTCGGTCGAGCTGGCCAAGTCGAACATCCTGCTGCTCGGGCCCACCGGCTGCGGGAAGACGTACCTGGCGCAGACGCTGGCGAAGATGCTGAACGTGCCGTTCGCGATCGCCGACGCCACCGCCCTGACCGAGGCCGGGTACGTCGGTGAGGACGTCGAGAACATCCTCCTCAAGCTCATCCAGGCGGCCGACTACGACGTCAAGCGCGCCGAGACCGGGATCATCTACATCGACGAGGTCGACAAGATCGCCCGCAAGAGCGAGAACCCGTCGATCACCCGCGACGTGTCCGGTGAGGGCGTCCAGCAGGCGCTGCTGAAGATCCTCGAGGGCACCCAGGCGTCGGTGCCGCCGCAGGGCGGACGCAAGCATCCGCACCAGGAATTCATCCAGATCGACACCACCAACGTGCTGTTCATCGTCGCCGGTGCGTTCGCCGGGCTCGAGAGGATCGTCTCGGACCGGGTCGGCAAGCGCGGAATCGGCTTCGGCGCCGAGGTGAAGTCCAAGGCCGAGATCGACACCACCGACCACTTCGCCGAGGTCATGCCCGAGGATCTGATCAAGTTCGGTCTCATTCCCGAGTTCATCGGCCGCCTGCCGGTCGTCGCCTCGGTGACGAACCTGGACAAGGATTCGCTGGTGCAGATCCTGTCGGAGCCGAAGAACGCGCTCGTCAAGCAGTACGTCCGGCTCTTCGAGATGGACGGGGTGGAGCTCGAGTTCACCCAGGACGGGCTGGAAGCTGTCGCCGATCAGGCGATCCTGCGTGGTACCGGTGCCCGCGGCCTGCGCGCCATCATGGAAGAGGTCCTGCTGCCGGTGATGTACGACATCCCGAGCCGCGACGACGTCGCCAAGGTGGTCGTCACCGCCGAAACCGTCAACGACAACGTGCTGCCGACTATCGTGCCGCGCAAACCCGAACGGGAGCGTCGCGACAAGACCGCCTGATCCGACCGCGTGAAAGGCCCCGGCATCCGTGCCGGGGCCTTCGCCGTAGGTGGGGTGCTTCCGCCGGAGCCTGCGACGCCGCGGTGGCCGCGACGCCACAGTGCCCGCGACGCCGCGGTGGCCGCGACGCCACAGTGCCCGCGACGCCACAGTGGCCGAATGTCACATCACGTCACTCGAAGCGACGTGATGTGACATTCGGCCACGTAAGCGGAGGTCAGATGCGGTTGCCGAGTTCGCGCAGCGGGGTGCGGAAGGTTTCCTTCGCCGACAGGGCGGACACGGCGCACACCAGGCAGGCGCCGGACGTCAGGAGGGCGACGGGCAGCCAGTTCGTCGGATCGCCGCCCATGAGCGCGGTGCCGATGGCGGGGGCGAAGCCGGCGATGGCGAAGCCGAGCTGGGTGCCGATCGCCATGCCGGAGTAGCGGACCTTGGTGTTGAACATCTCGGCGTAGAACGCCGGCCAGATCGCGTTGGGCGCGGCGTAGAGCAGGCCCATCAGGGCGATGCCGGCGGCGAAGATCAGCGCGACGTTGCCCGTGGAGATGGCCTGGAAGTACACGAAGATGAACACCGCCGAGCCGAGGACGCCGGTGACGAAGACGGGCTTACGGCCGACGCGATCCGACAAGGCGGCGAGGGCGGGCTGGCTGAACAAGGCGACGGCGTTGGCGGCGATCGCGACCCCCAGCATCGTCGACTTGGCGATGCCCACCTCGGCGCTGGTCGCGAACGCCAGGCCGAACACGGAGAAGATGGTGCTCACCACGGCGACGAAGGCGCAGAAGATCACCCGGGTCAGGTTGGCCGGATGGGTGCGCAGCAGGTCGGCGACCGGCAGCTTGGCGACCTCGTGGGACTTCTTGGTCTCCGCGAACTCCTCGGGCTCCTCGAGCTTGAGCCGCATGACGTACGCGGCGGCCAGCACGAACAGGCTGCCCCAGAACGGTACGCGCCAGCCCCAGCTGTAGAGGATGTCGTCGGGCATGGCCGCGACGGGCAGGAACACCAGGCTGGCGAGGATGAAGCCGGCCTGGGTGCCGTTGAGCGTCCAGCTCGCGAAGAATGCTCGCCGGTTCTGCGGGGCGTGCTCGAGAGTCAGCGAGCTGGCGCCGGACTGCTCGCCGGCGGCGGAGATGCCCTGGAAGATTCGCATCAACACGAGCAGCGCGGGGGCGAGTACGCCGATCGACTCGGCGCTGGGGATCAGGCCGATGCCGAAGGTGGCGACGCCCATGAGGATGAGCGTGAACAGCATGACGTTCTTGCGTCCGACCCGGTCACCGAAGTGGCCGAGCACCACGGCGCCGAGCGGCCGCGCGACGTAGGCGACACCGAAGGTCGACAGGGACAGCAGCGCCGCGTGGCCGCTGTCGGGGAAGAACACGGTCGGGAAGATCAGGGCGGCGGCGGATGCGTAGATGTAGAAGTCGTAGTACTCGAGCATGCTGCCGAGGAAGGCCGACGACGCTGCGCGCTTGACCTTGGTGGTGTCGTGCGGGCGGGTTTCGGTCGTCATACCGGAATTCTCCGGCGTGTCGAGGGTGTGCGCGGTCATCGCGTCTCCTGTGCGGAAAAGGGGAGGGGATGTTCGAGATACGAACCCGGGTTCGTACTGCGTTGTCTCGAATGTAGGCGCCATCACACGGTGAACGCAAGATGTATGAACTAGATAGTTCATAAAATTTCGGAACGCGTCCCCGTGCGCATTCCCCCGAGGTCCCTCAGTCGGGCAGGGTCGTCAGGAACGCGACGAGGAGGTCGCCCAGCATCCTCCGATGCCTGGTCCGCAGCTCGTCCGCGGCGAGGTTCTGGTCGAACAGGGCCTGCCAGGTGTACCGGTTGGCGGTGCGGAAGACGCAGAAACTGCTGATCACCAGGTGGACGTCGAGGGCGTCGACGTCGTCGCGGAAGAGGCCGTCGGCCCGGCCGCGTTCGAGGATGCCGGTGAGCACGTCGACGGCGGGGGCGCCCAGGCCGGCGAGATGGGGAGACTGCCGGATGTGCTCGCCCCGGAGCATGTTCTCGTTGGCGACGATGCGGATGAAGTCGGGATGCTGGTCGTGGTGGTCGAACGTGGCCTCGGCCAGCACGCGGATGGCGTCGACGGGGCCGAGGTCTTCGAGGTCCAGCTCGCGCTCCTGGGCGCGGATCGTCCCGTAGGAACTCTCGAGGACGGCCCGGTAGAGGCCCTCCTTGTCGCCGAAGTAGTAATAGATCATCCGCTTGGTGGTCTGCGTGCGCTCGGCGATCTCGTCGACCCGGGCTCCTGACAGTCCCTTGTCCGCGAACTCCGCGGTGGCCACCTCGAGGATGTTCTCCCTGGTGAGGTCGCTGTTGCGGCGTCGTCGGCCGGTCGTCTGCTCGGGTGCCATGGCGCCACCCTATCGACCGGGGTCTTGTCTCCGTGCCGCCCGTGGCCGTACGCTATGGCTTGTAACTCACTAGTTCGTACATTGTGACGTGAAAGGCCCGCCATGACCGACTCGATTCTCTGCGGCCTCATCGGAACCGGCATCGGTGCCTCGCTGACACCCCCGATGCACGAGGAGGAGGGCGCGCGGCAGGGTCTGCGCTACGTCTACAAGATCATCGACCTCGACGAGCTGGGCCTCTCGGTCGCCGACCTGCCGCGGCTGCTGCGCACCGCGCGCGAGCTGGGCTTCCGGGGCCTGAACATCACCCATCCCTGCAAGCAGGCCGTCCTCGACCATCTCGACGACCTGTCGCCCGAGGCGAGCCGCCTCGGCGCCGTCAACACCGTGCTGTTCGACGGCGGGCGCGCGATCGGTCACAACACCGACTGGTCGGGCTTCGGCCGCAACTTCGACCGCGGACTCCCCGGCGTCGCGCTCGACGCGGTCGTCCAGCTCGGGGCCGGTGGGGCCGGGGCGGCGGTCGCGTACGCCGCGCTCACCCGCGGGGTGCGCGCGTTCACCGTCGTCGATCCCGACCTCGCGCGCGCCACCGCGCTGCGCGACACGCTCACCGTGCTGTTCCCGGACGTTGCCGTCTCGTCCGCGACGCCGGCCGAGCTGCCGCGGCTGCTGGCCGCCGCGGACGGCCTGATCCACGCGACGCCCGTCGGCATGGCCGCACATCCCGGAACGGCCTTCGACCCGGCACTGCTGCGCCCCGACCTGTGGGTCGCCGAGGTCGTCTACCGGCCCATCGAGACCGAACTCGTCCTGCGTGCCCGCGCACTCGGCGCCCCGACCCTCACCGGCGCGGGCATGGCCGTCTTCCAGGCCGTCGACGCATTCCGCATCTTCACCGGGGTGGAGCCCGACGCCGACCGCATGCTTGCCCACATGACGGCCCTGATCGAGGCGGAGCGGGTGCCGGCCTGATCTGTCCGTGGGGACGACGGCGCCGCCTCACCGCGGTCGGGACGACGGCGCCGTGTCACCGCGGTCGGGACGACGGCGCCGAATCACCGCCCGGCACGCGCAACATCGCGCAGGCGAGCTCGACGATCTCCGACTCGAAGGTGGACAGGTCGGTCGCGTCCCCGGCCTCGTGGGCGCGCTCCCACGAGGCGAACGAGCCGATGACGAAGCGCACCGTCAGCCCCACACGCCGACGGGCGTCGGCTTCGGGGAGGTCGAGACACTGCGCGATCGTCTCCAGGAGGGAGGCGAGGACGGTGAGCGACTCGTCGGACGGGTAGTAGTCGGCCTGGACGGCCCCCGGCTGGGGGACCGCCAGGAACACCAGGGGGGCGGTGGCGAGCCACTGCTCGTTGAAGCGAGCCCAGTAGCTGGGCCTTCCGCGGGCGATCTCGGTGACGAGCGGATGGACGTAGGCATAGACGAGCCGTTCGAGTGCCGGGGAGCCGTCGAGGTGGGCTGCGTCCGTCAGTGCCGCCCGCTGGGCGTTGACGTGCGGCGCGTGCCGGCTCCAGACCGCGTCGAGCAGTCCGTGCCACGAGCCGAAGTGATAGGCGATCGCCGAATTGTTGCGCTGACCGGCGGCTGTGACCACCTCGCGCGCCGAGACGCCGTGGATGCCGCGACGGGCGACGAGTTCCTCCGCGGCATCCAGCAGAGCGAGACGACCTGTTGACACTGCCATGCGTCCACTGTACTAAGAAGTTCGACTTTCCAATTAATAAGAACTTCTTAACGGAGGATTCCATGGGTCATCTCTCCTCCCGGAGCGTCCTCGTGGCGCTCGCGGTCACCTCGGTGCTGGCCGCCACGGCCTGCGCGGATTCCGAACCGGCCCCCGCTGCCGAGCGTTCCCCCGGCTCGCTGATCAGCACCCGGCCGCTGACGAGCGCGGCGGCGCTGCCCAGCGCGGCGCGCACGGAACTGATCACCTACCTCTCGGAGGACGCCACGGGACGCCCGATCCTCGTGTCGGGCACCGTCGCGATCCCGCGCGGCGACGCCCCCGGCGGAGGATGGCCGGTGATCAGCTGGGCGCACGGCACGACGGGTGTCGGAGATGCCTGCGCGCCCTCGGCCGACACGGTCGGCGGACCCGCCCACAGCTACCTCTCGCGGACCACCGCGATGCTCGATCGGTGGGTCGCCGACGGCTACGCCGTGGTCCAGACCGACTACGAGGGCCTCGGAACGCCGGGCGGACATCCCTACATGAACGGCGACAGCGCCGCGAACACGGTCGTCGACATCGTGCGTGCCGCACGCGAGGCCGAGCCCGGCATCGGAAACCGGTGGACGGTGATGGGGCACAGCCAGGGCGGGCATGCGGCCCTGTTCACCGCCGCCCAGGGCGCGGAGCGCGCCCCCGAACTGGAACTGCAGGGCGCGGTCGCGTTCGCGCCGGGAAGCCGGACGAGCGAGACCGCCGCCTACTTCGCAACCGGGGGCCCGGGGATCGCGCAGGCCCTGACCTTCCTGCCCGTCCTGTTGCTCGGCGCCGAGGCCGCCGACCCCGAGGTGTCCGCCGACGCGATGCTCACGGACGCGTCCCGTCCGCTGCTCGCGGCGGCGCGCACCGGGTGCATGGACGACGTGCGCAAGGTGGCCGCGACCGTTCCCGTGGACCAGGTGTTCGCGCCCGGTGCGGACGTCGGGCGCCTGACCGAGTACTTCGCCACGCAGGAACTCGAGCAGCTCGCCCTCTCGGTGCCGACCCTCGTCGTGCAGGGCACCGCGGATGTGCTCGTGGCCCGGCAGGTCACCGACGAGGTGACGAAGACCCTGTGCGGCAACGGTTCCCCCCTTGCCTACCGGGTCTACGACGGTGCCGACCACCGCGGCGTGCTCGAGGCCTCCCACGACGACGTGCGGGCCTTCGTCGACGGGGTCCGCTCGGGCGACGCGCCCGAACAGGCCTGCAGCTGAGCCGCTCCCGGGCCCCCGCTCATACGACGGATCCGGTGTAGACGTTCATCGAGTCGCCGCGGAGGAAACCGACCAGGGTCAGGCCGGACTCCGCGGCGAGATCGACCGCCAGCGACGAGGGGGCCGACACCGCTCCGAGCGCCGGGACGCCGGCCATCACGGCCTTCTGCACCAGCTCGAAGGAGGCCCGCCCGCTGACGACGAGGACGGTGTCCGGCAACGGGACCCGGTTCTCGGTCAGTGCCCAGCCGAGCACCTTGTCGACCGCGTTGTGCCGGCCCACGTCCTCCCGCAACGCCAGCAGGGTGCCGTCGGGGGTGAACAGCGCGGCGGCGTGCAACCCACCCGTGCTCTGGAAAACCTTCTGCCGCTGCCGCATTCGTGGTGGCATCGAGGCCAGCGCGCGGGCGGAGACCACGAAGCCGTCGGTCAGCGGGAACCGGGTGCGCCCGCGGATCCGGTCGAGGGACTCCTTCCCGCACACCCCGCACGCGGAGCTGGTGAGGAAGTTGCGGGCGCCCGCACCGTCGGGAACGGAGATCCCCGGCGCGAGGTGGACGTCGAGCACGTTGTAGGTGTTGGCGCCGCTGTCGTCGACGCCGTCGCAGTAGCGCACCACGGAGACGTCCTCGCGGCCGCCGATGATCCCCTCGGCGAGCAGGAATCCGTGGGCGAGTTCCACGTCGTGGCCCGGCGTGCGCATCGTGACCGTCAGGGCGCGGCCGTTGAGGCGGATCTCCAGCGGTTCCTCTACCGCGAGGCTGTCCGGTCGGCGTGCTTGCCCGTCCGCGGTGATCCGCAGGACGGGCCGGCGCGCGGTGACCCGCCCCATCAGTCGGCCCCGGCCCGCTCGAGTCGGACGACGATCGCCTTGGAGACCGGGGTGTTCGACTTCGTCGCGACGTGGTCGAGGGGGACCAGCGGATTGGTCTCCGGGTAGTAGGCGGCCGCGTTGCCGCGCGGGGTGCTGTACGCGACGATCCGGAAGTCGCGGACGCGACGCTCCTGCACCGCGCCGTCGGCGGGCCACTCGGACACGATGTCGACGAGGTCGCCGTCGGCGAATCCGAGTTCGGCGATGTCGTCCGTGTGGACGAACACGACCTTGCGGCCGTTCTTCACGCCGCGGTAGCGGTCGTCGAGCCCGTAGATGGTGGTGTTGTACTGATCGTGGCTGCGCAGCGTCTGCAGCACGAGCCGGCCCGGGGGAGTGGGCACCCACACCAGGTCGTTGACGCTGAAATTGGCCTTGCCGGTGTGCGTGCGGAATTCGCGGTTGTCGCGGGGCGGGTGCGGCAACTGGAACCCGTCGCGCCGGCGGACCTTGGTGTTGTAGTCCTCGCAGCCGGGCACGACCCGCCCGATCGAGTCGCGGATCAGGTCGTAGTTGCCCTCGAACGCCGACCAGCGGACCGGATGGTCGGGGCCGAACAGCTCGCGGGCGAGCCGGCAGACGATCGCGACCTCGCTGTGCAGCTGGTCGCCGACCGGCTGCAACCGGCCCCGTGACAGGTGCACCATGGACATCGAATCCTCCACGGAAACAAGCTGTTTGCCGCTCTCCTGGATGTCGAGGTCGGTGCGTCCGAGGGTGGGCAGGATCAGCGCTGTGCGCCCGTGCACGAGATGGCTGCGGTTGAGCTTGGTCGAGATCTGCACGGTCAGCTCGCAGCGGCGCAACGCCTCCTCGGTGGCGTGGGTGTCCGGGGTCGCGGCGACGAAGTTGCCGCCCATCGCCATGAAGAAGCTCGCCCGGCCGTCGCGCATCGCGCGGATCGCCTCGACGGTGTCGTACCCGTGCCTGCGCGGGCTCGTGATCCCGAACTCGAGGTCCAGCGCGGCGAGGAAGGACTCGGGCATCTTCTCCCAGATGCCCATCGTCCGGTCACCCTGCACGTTCGAATGCCCCCGCACCGGGCAGACCCCGGCCCCGGGCTTGCCGATCATCCCGCGCAGCAGCAGCAGGTTGACCGCCTCGGCGATGGTGGCGACGGCATGGGTGTGCTGAGTCAGGCCCATCGCCCAGCACGCCACGGTGCGTTGGGAGGTGGCCAGGTCCCGGGCGGTGGACCGCAGCTGCGCCTCGCTCAGCCCGGTGGCCTCGAGGACGGTGCCGAGGTCGACCGCGCGGACGTGCCGCTCGTAGTCGTCGAAGCCGGCGCAGTGGGCCTCGACGAAGGCCCGGTCGATCACGGTGCCGGGCGCGGCGTCCTCCGCCTCGAACAGCAGCCTGCCGAGCCCCTGGAACAGCGCCATGTCGCCACCGAGGCGGATCTGCAGGAACTCGTCGGCGATGTCCGTGCCGTGGCCGAGCACGCCGTCGACGCGCTGCGGGTCCTTGAACCGGAGCAGCCCCGCCTCGGGGAGCGGGTTGATCGCGATGATCTTGGCCCCGTTCTCCTTGGCCTTCACCAGGGTGGAGAGCATGCGCGGATGGTTGGTGCCCGGGTTCTGACCGGCGACGAGGATGAGGTCCGCGTGCTCGAGGTCCGGCACCGACACCGAGCCCTTGCCGATTCCGATGGTCTCGACGAGTGCGCTGCCGGAGGACTCATGGCACATGTTGGAGCAGTCCGGCATGTTGTTGGTGCCGTAGCTGCGGATCAGCAGCTGGTAGAGGAACGCGGCCTCGTTGCTGGTGCGGCCCGACGTGTAGAAGACGGCGTGGTCCGGGGTGGGGAGCGCACGCAGGTGGTCGGCGATCAGCCGGTACGCGTCGTCCCAGTCGACGGGGGTGTAGTGGGTCGCGCCGGGGCGGAGGACCATCGGATGGGTCAGGCGGCCCTGCTGCCCGAGCCAGTAGCCGGTCTTCTCCGACAGTTCCGCGACGGAGTGACGGGCGAAGAACTCGGGCGTGACCGTCCGCATGGTGGCTTCCTCGGCGACGGCCTTGGCGCCGTTCTCGCAGAACTCCGCGGGCTTGCGGTGGCCGGGCGTCTCGGGCCAGGCGCACCCCGGGCAGTCGAAACCGTGCCGCTGGTTGAGCCGCGGCAGCGTGGCCGCCGTGCGGGCCACGCCCATCTGCTCGTAGGCGCGTTTCAGCGACACCAGGACCGCCGGGACACCGGCGGCGTGGTCCTTGCGTCCGGTGACCTCGAGGTCGGATTCCACGATGTCGTGCAGCGGACCGTGTCGAGTCATGTGTCCATCCTCACCCGCGAGCGATGCGCATACCAGTTCGAA
>NZ_PCZU01000238.1:35778-41837 GCF_002887785.1 Rhodococcus sp. ENV425 | reverse complement strand
GGGGGGGGCGGGGGGGGGGGGGGGGCGGGGGGCGACCCGCCGTTACACGAAGTTCACCGGCGGCTCCCACGCAGATTACACACTGGGTTCACTCTCAGGTGACGGTGATTAACAACATAAGACAGTCACCGCGACACGTACGAGGGGCGATCCCTCGGGACTGAACAAGGTGGACACCTATGGAAGAGGCAATCGCTGCCGCCGACACCGCCTGGATCCTCGCGGCCTTCACGGCGGTCTCGCTGATGGTTCCCGGGCTGGCGCTGTTCTACGGCGGCATGGTGAGCGTCCGCAGCACGCTCAACATGATCATGATGACGTTCGCGGGCTTCGCGCTCGTCGGAGTTCTGTGGGTTCTGTTCGGCTACTCGGCGGTGCTCGGAAACTCGCTCGGCGGTGCCGGACTGCTCGGCAACCCCCTCGAGTATCTCGGGCTCGGCCAGCTGCTCGAGGCGCCGGCCGAACCGGGACTCCCGCCGGCGCTGATAGCCGGATTCCAGCTCTTGTTCGCGGGCATCACGGTCGCCCTCGTGTGCGGCGCCCTTGCCGACCGCATGAAGTTCTCGGCCTGGATGGTGTTCGCCGGGCTGTGGGCTGTGCTGGTGTACTTCCCCGTCGCGCACTGGGTCTTCGCGTTCGATTCCGAGGACGGGTCCGTCGTCGGCGGCTGGATCGCCAACACCCTCGGTGCGGTCGACTTCGCCGGCGGCACCGCCGTGCACATCAACGCCGGCATCGCGGCCCTCGCGGTCATCATCGTCCTGGGCAAGCGGCGCTCGTTCCTGAATCCGCCCCGCCCGCACAGCCTTCCGCTGACCGTTCTCGGTGCCGGCATCCTGTTCTTCGGCTGGTTCGGGTTCAACGGCGGTTCCGCGCTCGCCGCGGACAACAACGCCTCGGTCGTCGTGCTCAACACCATCGCCGCGTCGTGCGCCGGCATCTGTGGCTGGCTGATCGTCGAGAAGCTGCGGGAGGGTCACGCCACGACCCTCGGCGCCGCGTCCGGCCTCATCGCCGCGCTCGTCGCGATCACCCCGGCCTGCGGTGCCGTCTCGCCGCTCGGCGCACTGGTCGTCGGTGCCCTGGCCGGTGCGCTGTGCTGCTACGCGATCTCGCTGAAGTTCCGCCTGGGCTACGACGACGCTCTCGACGTCGTCGGCATCCACCTCGTCGGCGGTGTTCTCGGCACGCTGCTCATCGGTTTCCTGGCGGTGCCGGAGGCTCCCAGCGGCGCGGCCGGGCTGTTCTACGGCGGCGGAATCGGCCTGCTCGGCACCCAGACCGTCGCGGTGCTCGCGGTGCTGGCCTACTCCTTCGTCGTCACCTGGATCATCGCCAAGGGTCTCGACCTGGTGATGGGCCTGCGCGTCGATCCGGAGGCCGAGTACGAGGGTCTCGACGTCGTCGTGCACGGCGAGACCGCCTACGTGCTCGACGCGGTGGGCTTCACCGGCACGTCCCGTACGGAGGCGGCGTCGGTCGCGGAGGCGGCGACGGCACTCACGTCCAAGGCGGCAGCCGAGAAGCTCTGACCGAGGACCGACAACGGGTGAGGCCCCCGCTACGGCGGGGGCCTCGTTCGTCGTCGAGCGGGAGATTCTCGCGACGAGGGGGCGGTTACCGCTGCCTGCACCCGCGATGCACCGCGGCGGTGTCCCTCTCGACGCGGAAACCCCCCCGCTCGTGGTGGAGAGCGGGATCAGTCCTGGTGTTTGTCCGGGTACGCGGTGACCGCGAGGAACCGGATGGGCAGGGTGACGAGCTCGTTCGGCCCGTGGATGCCCTCGCCGTCGAGCAGCAGGGCGTCGCCGGGTTGGAGCCGGTACTCGGATTCGCCGTGCCCGTAGACCATCTCGCCCTCGAGCATGTAGAGCAGCTCGGTCCCCGGATGCTGGAACAGCGGGAAGACCTCGCTCGCGTCGGTGAGCGTCACCAGCACGGGCTCTAGCCGCTTGTGCTGGCCCCGCAGCGTGCCGAGCAACTCGTAGTGGTGTCCGACGCGGGTGCCGCGGCCGACGATCTCCGCGCCCTGGCCGGCCTTGACGAACACCGCCTCGCGCTGCGCGTCGGCGCCGCGGAACAGCGACGTCACCGGTACGTCGAGACCTGCGGCCAGGCGGGCGAGGGTCGAGAGGCTGCACGACGTCTGGGCGTTCTCGATCTTCGACAGCATCGCCTTGGAGATGCCCACCTTCGCGGCCATGTCGCCCACGGAGAGCCCGCTGGCGATCCGCAACTTGCGGACCTCCTGTGCGATGGCGCGTTCCAGGTCCACCCCGGTCGGGGTGTCCCGCGGGACCTCCCGGCCCGGCGCGTCGTGCAGTACGGGGCGCTCGGGGCTGCTCATGTCCTCACTGTACGTGCTGTTTCCCGACAGTGGACGATCGTGCGAGGGGCAGGCACACGGAACGAGCGAATGTGCCTTACCGTCGGACAGGCCGACAGTAAGGCACATTCGCTCGGTGGAAGGCGGGCAGCGGCTCAGAAGCCCTGGCCGGGCACCCAGTTGGTGCCGGCCAGTGGCACCCGCGCCATGGCGGCCGACTCGATGGTCAGGGCCACGAGGTCCTGCGGCTCGAGGTTGCGCAGGTGCGACTTGCCGCAGGCGCGTGCGATGGTCTGGGCCTCCATGGTGAGCACGCGCAGGTAGTTCGCGAGGCGGCGGCCGCCCTCGACCGGATCGAACCGGGCCTGCAGGTCCGGATCCTGCGTGGTGATGCCGGCGGGGTCCTTGCCGTCCTGGAAGTCGTCGTAGAACCCGGCGGCCGAGCCGAGCTTCTCGTACTCCGCCTGGTACCGGGGGTTGTTGTCGCCCAACGCGATCAGCGCCGCGGTGCCGATGGCGACGGCGTCCGCGCCGAGGGCCATGGCCTTGGCGACGTCGGCGCCGGACCGGATGCCGCCGGAGACGACGAGCTGCACGCCACCGGGCGTGCGGTGCATTCCCATCTCCTGCAGCGCCTGCACGGCCTGGGGGATCGCGGCGAGGGTGGGAATGCCGACGTGCTCGATGAACACGTCCTGCGTGGCGGCCGTGCCACCCTGCATGCCGTCGACCACGACGACGTCGGCACCGGCCTTCACGGCGAGCTTGACGTCGTAGTAGGTGCGGGTTGCGCCGACCTTGACGTAGATCGGCTTCTCCCACCCGGTGATCTCGCGCAGTTCGATGATCTTGACGGCGAGGTCGTCCGGGCCGGTCCAGTCGGGGTGCCGGCACGCGCTGCGCTGGTCGATACCGACGGGCAGGGTGCGCATTCCGGCGACGCGCTCGGTGATCTTCTGCCCGAGCAGCATGCCGCCGCCGCCGGGCTTGGCGCCCTGGCCGAGGACGACCTCGATCGCGTCGGCCTTGCGCAGGTCGTCGGGGTTCATCCCGTAGCGCGACGGCAGGTACTGGTAGACGAGGTGCTTGGACTGACCGCGTTCCTCCGGCGTCATGCCGCCGTCGCCGGTGGTGGTGGACGTGCAGACCTCGCTGGCGCCGCGCCCGAGAGCCTCCTTCGCCCGCCCGGACAGCGCCCCGAAGCTCATGCCGGCGATGGTGACCGGGATGTCGAGGTGCAGCGGGTACTTCGCGTGCCGGTCGCCGAGGACCACGTCGGTCTCGCACTTCTCGCGGTAACCCTCGAGCGGGTACCGCGACATCGACGCGCCGAGGAACAGCAGGTCGTCGAAGTGCGGAAGCTTGCGCTTGGCGCCCCATCCGCGGATGTCGTAGATGCCGGTCTCGGCGGCACGCTGGATCTCGTGGATGACGTTGCGGTCGAAGGTGGCCGACTCACGAAGTCCGGGCTGGAAGGTCATGGGAGTCTCCTGGGATGCGGTGCGGGCGGTGCGATCAGTACGCCGAGGCGTTGTCGACGTGGAAGTGGTAGAGCCCGCGGGCGGAGCCGTAGCGGGTGAACTCGGCGGGGTCGGCGTCGAAGCCGGCCGCCCGGAGGAGTTCGCGCAGTTCCTCGAGGTGCTCGGGCCGCATCTCCTTCTTGACGCAGTCCGCACCGAGGGAGGCGACGGTGCCGCGGATGTAGATGCGCGCCTCGTACAACGAATCTCCGAGGGCCTCGCCGGCGTCGCCGAGGACGACGAGCCGTCCGGCCTGTCCCATGAAGGCACTCATGTGGCCGATGCTGCCGCCGACGACGATGTCGACGCCCTTCATGGAGATGCCGCAGCGGGCGGCGGCATTGCCCTCGATCACCAGCAGCCCGCCGTGGGCCGTGGCGCCGGCGGACTGGGAGGCGTCCCCGGTGACGCGCACGGTGCCCGACATCATGTTCTCGGCGACCCCGACCCCGGCGTTGCCCGCGACGGTGACGGTCGCATGCTTGTTCATCCCGGCGGCGTAGTAGCCGACGTGGCCTTCGATGCGCACGTCGATCGGCCGGTCGAGCCCGCACGCGAGGGCGTGCTTGCCCTGGGGATTGGTCACGGTCACCGCGGCCGGGGCCTCGGTGGCCTGCAGTGCGGCGTTCAGTTCGCGCGTGGTGGTGACGTCCAGGTCGTACGTCGCCGTGGCGGGGAGCGTGTCGGTGGGCAGTGTGTCGGTGCGCAGCGTCTCGGTGGTCATGGGCGTCTCCGGCGTCGAAGAGATGGGGGAAGCGTCGGTGCTGGTCAGCGGTGCCATACGTAGACCCGCTCCGGCTCGGGCTCGAAGATGTGAGCGTCCGCGATGCCGGGCAGGCCGGCGAGGGCCCGGAACTCGGAGGCCATCGCGACGTACGCGTCGGTCTCGGCGACGATCGCCGGCTTGCAGGCGATCGGGTCGCGTACGACGGCGAACGAGTCGGACGTCGACACGAGGAGGGTGTAGAACCCGTCGAAGCGCTCCCCGAGCAGACGCAGGGCCTTCTCCAGGTCGGCGCCCTCGGCGAGGTGCTTGGCGACGAACCGTGCCCCGACCTCGGTGTCGTTCTCGCTGTCGAATGCCACACCCTCGGCCTCGAGTTCGCGCTTGACCGACAGGTGGTTGGAGAACGAGCCGTTGTGCACCAGGCACTGGTCCGGGCCGACGGCGAACGGGTGCGAGCCGGCGGCGGTGACGGCCGATTCGGTGGCCATGCGGGTGTGGCCGACGCCCTGCCAGCCGGAGGCGGCCGGGATCCCGAAGCGCTCGGCCAGCGCCACCGGATCGCCCATGCCCTTGAGGACGGTCACGTCGTCGCCGAAGCCGATGATCGTTGCACCGGGGTCGACGGCGCGGACGGTGTCGGCGAGCAACTGGGCCGGGACCGGCGCGTGGAGCACGGTGGTGGGGGCCAGGTCGATCGCGGTCACGGTCACGCCGAGTGCGGCACCGGCGGTGGCGGCGACGTCCGGGGCGGCGCCGAGCAGGGACACCGACGCGTGGCCGGCGGGGGAGAAGGTGGGGTCGCCGTAGAGGGCGACTCCGGCCGAATCCGGCCCCCGGTCGACCATCTGGCCGAGCATGCCGGTCAGCAGGCCACCCAGCCGGGGGGCGAGGGAGGCGTCACGCAGGTGAAGCCCGACGATTCCGCACATGGGTCGTCTCTCCTTTACAGGTCGTCGTTCGCGGTGGCCCGTTCGGACCGAACGGGTCAGAAGGCGGTCAGGTAGCTGTCGATCTCCCACGAGGTCACGGTGTTGTGCCAGTGGAAGAACTCCTCCCGCTTGAGGGAGGCGAAGTACTCGGCGACGCCCGGGCCGGCGGCGTCGAGGGCGCCGGTGACGACGGGGTCGGCGGTGAGCGCGTCCATCGCGTGCAGCAGGGTCATCGGCAGCGTCTCCGAGTTCGGGGTGCCGCCGGGTGCGCCGGGATCGAGCTTGCGGTCGATGCCGTCGAGGCCCGCCGCGACGGTCGCGGCGGCAGCGAGGTACGGGTTGGCGGAGCCGTCCCCGCCGCGCAGCTCGACGCGGTTGCCGTCCGGAACGCGGAGGTAGTGGGTGCGGTCGTTGCCGCCGTAGGTGGCGTGCCGCGGCGACCACGTCGCGCCGGAGCTGGTCGCGGTGGCGCCGGTCCGCTTGTAGGAGTTGACGGTCGGGGCGATCACGCCCTGCAGGGCGCAGGCATGGTCGAGGATGCCGGCGATGAACGCGTA
>NZ_PCZU01000238.1:31652-35768 GCF_002887785.1 Rhodococcus sp. ENV425 | reverse complement strand
GGTCTCGGACAGGCCGAGACCGCGCGGGTCCTCGGCGTCGGGGAAGGCGGAGCCGTCCTCCCGCCACAGCGACAGGTGCATGTGCATGCCCGAGCCGGTGCGGTCGGCGAACGGCTTGGGCATGAAGGTCGCGGTCATGCCGCGCTGCTCGGCGAGCACCGAGATCAGGTAGCGCAGGGTGACGACGCGGTCGGCGGTGGTCATCGCGTCGGCGTACTGGAAGTTCTGCTCGAACTGCCCGTTGCCGTCCTCGTGGTCGTTGGCGTAGTTGCCCCAGCCGAGGGAGTTCATCGCCGCGGAGATCGAGGTCAGGTGCTCGTACATGCGGGTGACGTCACGGGCGTCGTAGCAGGGCTGCCGGGAGGTGTCGAGCACGTCGGCGGTGCGCAGCGTCCCGTCCTCGTCGCGCTGGACGAGGAAGTACTCGATCTCGGCGCCGACCTTGACGGACAGGCCCCGTTCGGCCGCCTTGCCGAGAACCTCCTTCAGGATCACCCGCGGGGCGTAGGGCCAGGGCTTGCCCTCGACGTGGGGATCGCAGTGCACCAGCGCAAGGCCCGGGCGCACGAACGGGATCGGCGTGAAGGAGGTGGGATCCGGGATGGCGACGAGGTCGGGATCCCTGGGGACCTGACCCATGGCTCCGGCGGCGTAGCCCGCGAAGCCGACCCCGTCGGACTGCAGCTCGTCGACCGCCTCGACCGGGACGAGCTTGGCGCAGGGCTTGCCGGCGAGGTTGGTGAACACCGCGAGGATGAAGCGGGTGTCGGTGGCGCGGGCGAGTGCGGCGAGATCGGCGGAGCCGGCGGCATCGGCGGGGGCGTCCGTGGAGGGCAGACGCATCACGGGGAGGTCGGTGGCTTCGAGCGTCATGGGGACTCCTGGGGTTCGGCTGCGAAGTTTCATAAGGTGAATCGCTGTCGAATGCAATGAAACATAGCATGCATGACGGGCGTGTTACGCCGCCGTGAGTTTGTGGTGACGGTCCGGCTCGGCCCGCGCCGCTCGGGGGAGAAACGAATGTTCCTGACGCTGAGAGGATTCGGTTACACGCGTTAACGCGTCGGCAACCGTCGGTGCGTTTCATCTCATTACTGTCTGTTTCACGTCAGCGATCGACGTTCCGTCCTCCCGCCCACGGCCGGTGCAGCCGGCCTCGTTCCTAGGAGCACTCATGGCAGAAACCACCACGGTTCCCGCATTCCGCGTCACCGCCGACTTCTGGAAGACCCTGCCCCAGATGTCCACCGAGGAATTCCCGGGCACCGAGGGCTTCATCGACGACGTCTATCCCAACCCCGAGGGGTCGGAGATGGCCGCGGGCTACTTCAAGCTCGCGCACACCGACGCCCCGCTGGACTACCTGTACGAGTACGACGAGATGAAGGTCGTCCTCGAAGGGGAGTTCCGCCTGGAGAACCTGGATACCGGCCAGGTGGAGATCGCCCGCGCCAAGGACGCGATCTTCTTCCCCAAGGGCTCGCGGATCCGCTTCACCACCCCCGACGGCGCCCTGGCGTTCTACGTCGGCCAGCGCACGTTCGCGCCGTAAGGATCCGGCCATGAGCGTCTGTATGGAGACCACCAGCGTGCCGCGCTGGGACGAGGAGCGGACCGTGGCCGACGGCGGCAGGACGGTCACCGTCCTGTCGTTCGGCGACGCCGCCACCGACCACGCTCGCCGCCTGGTGACCTCCTTCGAAGGCCGGCGAGTGAGCTGGCTACGGGCGCCCGCCACCTGGGGCGACGCGGCCGCGGAGGTGCTGCAGCGTCAGCTCTCCGCGGCCCGCGTCGGCTGGCGGCTCGTGCTGGTGGGCGACGAGGCCGCCGTCCTCGCCGCCCGGGCCGTGGCCGTCGCCGCGGGGGCGCTCGACGACGAGATTTTGCCCGAGGTGCTGACCACGGACACGCGCACGGTGTACTGCGCCCACTGCCGACACACCCACGACGCCACCGCCGCGATCGGGCAGGCCAGCACGTGCCCCGCGTGTTCGGCGGAACTCGTCGTGTACCACCACGTTTCGCGCCACCACGGCGCATATCTCGGCTACCAGCTCGACGCGGAGGAAAGCTGATGACCCTCGTATCCGATGCCGGAGCGGCCGTCCGGCGCAGCGACGCGACCCTCGCCCTCACCGTCGCCGAGGTGGCCACCGTCGCCACCGGAGTGCGGCACGTGCGGTTCGTCGACCCCACCGGTGCGCCGCTGCCGTCGTTCACCCCGGGCAGCCACGTCGTGCTCTCCTGCGGCGCCCACGACGACGGCCGGCCCCGCCGCAACTCCTACTCCCTGACCGGTCCGGAGCTCGAACCGCAGAGCTACTCGATCTCCGTGCGGCTCGACGAGACCGGCCGGGGCGGCTCCCGCTGGATCCACGCCCTCGAGGTCGGGGACGTCGTGGAGGTCAGCAGGCCCCGAAGTGCCTTCGCGCCGATCCTCACCGCGCGTCACCACATGCTCGTGGCCGGCGGTATCGGCGTCACACCCATCCTCTCGCACGCCCGCGCCGCCGCTCAGTGGGGCCGCTCCTTCGAGGTCCACTACACCTTCCGCGAGGGCGACGGCCCGCACCTCGGCGAGTTGCGCGAACTGTGCGGCGACCGCCTGCACACCTACCACACCCCCGAGGAGTTCTGGGCCGCACTCGGCCCGGCCCTGCTCGATCAACCGCTCGGCACCCACCTGTACGTGTGCGGGCCCTCCGGTCTCATCGACGAACTCACCCGTCGCGCCCGCGGCGCGGGCTGGCCGGATGCCCGCATCCACTACGAGCACTTCGGTGTCGGCGACCTCGAGCCCGGAACCCCGTTCACCGCGCATCTGCGCCGCACCGGGGTCGACATCGCCGTGAACTCCGGCGTGAGCCTGCTCGAAGCGCTCGAGGCGCGCGGGGTACCGGTGCCCAACCTGTGCCGGCAGGGGGTGTGCGGCGAGTGCCGGATCCCGGTGGCGGACGGCGCGATCGAGCACCGCGACCTGTACCTGACCGACGCGGAGAAGCACGCCGGCGACTGCATGATGCCGTGCGTCTCCCGCGCCGGCGGCGAGCGATTGGAGCTGGACCTGTGACTGCCGCAACCGAATTCGAGGTGCTCCCGGAACGCGTCGCGCGGTTCCCGTTCCCCTTCCCGCGGGACACCTACCGGTACAGCACCAACGTCGAGCCGGCCGGGACCCGCGCGGACACGGCGGCCGGCGGCTGGGGCGAGCACCCGGTCGACATGGACGGCTTCCTTCTCGACGAACTCGCCGAACGACGGCGCGTGCTCGACGCCGACCCGAGCCGCTTCCAGGCGCTCGGGCACATGGAGGTCGCGCAGTGGGACGCGATGCTCACCCTCATGAAGATGCTGGCCGAGGCATACCCGCAGACGTTCGCGCTCGACCGTGACGGCACCGTCCGGCGGTGGAGCAACCGCGCCCTCGACCTCGAGCAGACGTTCGTCTACGGGCAGTCCGCCACCCTGCCCGAGCCGCCGCTGCTGTACATCGGCCGGCAGATCCAGGAGGACGTCGTGCTGCTCGATCAGCGCGACGGCGCCCTGTGGGGTGACGCGGGCCTGGTGACGTTCGCCGCGGACTGGTCGCTGCGCTTCGACGTCGGGATGAGCTTCCTGCAGATCCACGGTCCCGTGCCCCGCATCCACACCGAAGGGGTGATCACCCGCGCCCAGTCCTTCCTCATGGGACTGCACGCCGGGCAACGGTATCGGCGCACCAACTGGACCCTCACCGTGGACCGCCGGCTCGACACGGCCACCGAGACGTATCCCGAATGGGGACGCGATCGGCGCCTGCTCGCCGAGGGCCCACTCGACGACGTCGGCCGTCGCCTGCACCTGCGGGTCGAGGTGCAGCACCTGATCCGGCTCGGCGCGTCCGGCGCGATCATGTTCCTCATCCGCACCTACCTGCTGCCCTTCGAGGAGATCGCGCTGGTGCCGGAATGGGCCGACCGGCTCTACCGGGTGCTCGAGGAACTGCCCGAGGACATGGCCGACTACAAGGGCATCACGCGCACCCGCGAACCCGGTCTGAAGTGGTTGCGCGAGTTCGGAGGTGTGCGGCCGTGAAGAACTCGGGATTCGTCACCGGTGCGGTGCCCCCGATCGATC
>NZ_PCZU01000238.1:10137-31601 GCF_002887785.1 Rhodococcus sp. ENV425 | reverse complement strand
TTCAGCCTCGGCGACTGCGCCGACGCGCGGGCCGCGGTGACGGCCTGGGCGGCGCAGGCACTCGCCCTCGGCCGCGTCGCGACCACGGTGCCGAACGCGAGCGCGGACGAGGTGTCGCGGCTCGTGCGTGAGGCCCGCGCCGGCGCCCGCGTGCTGATCGCCGGCCCGCGGCGTGAGGCGATGGCCGCGACGGCTGCGGCGCGTACCGCCGGCGTGCTGCCGTGCGAGATGACCACCTACGTCACCGCCGCCGACGGAGTGTCGCTGTTCTGCCCGCACTGCGCCACCACCCAGTCCGTCGACGCCGCTCCCGGGGCGGTCGTCGCCTGCGGTTCGTGCGGCCTGGACCTCGAGATCCGTCCTCATCTGTCGGGACATCACGGCACCTACCTCGGCGCCGTGGCCTGACCCGCCATCCGGAAAGGAACCTTCGTGACCACCTCCGTCGCCAGCGACCTGTCCTGCCTGCCGTGGCCTTTCCCCGAGGGCGACAGGACGTTCCGTTACGCCGTGAACGTCGAACCGGCGCCGCGCCGCACCGAGACCGCCGCCGGGGCCTGGGGCGAGCACATCGTCGACCTGGGCAAGAGCCACGACGAGTACGTCGAGATGATGCGGTTGCGTCGCTCGATCGTCGAGGCCGACCCCGGGCGCGTGCAGATGCTGCCGCACATGACGCCGGCGTGCTGGGACCTGATGCTCTACTACATGCGCGACATGGCGGCCTCGTTTCCCGACGTCATGCATCTCGACGTCGAGAACGGCGGATACCGCTGGCGCAACGACCTTCTCGGAATCGATCAATGGTTCGTGCCGGGGGATTCGGGCACCCTGCCGGAGCATCCGCTGGTGTTCATCGGGTGTCAGCTGCCCGACGACGTGCTGCTGGTGACCGAGCGCGACGGGCACCTGTGGTTCGACGCGGCGCTGGTCACGTCGTCCGCCGACTGGTCCGTCAAGTTCGACATCGGCATGAGCCTGCACGAGATCCACCGGCCCGTTCCCGGCCTGACCCCGAACGGGGTGACCGACCGCGCCGAGCAGTTCATGCGGCGCCTCACCACCGAGCGGCCGTACCGGCGGGTGAACTGGACCTTCTCCGCGGTCGGTTCGCGGCGCCGGGACACCAGCCTCGAGACGATGCCCGAGTGGATGGACGACATGCCGCGGCTGATCGCCGAACGCGACTGGGGCCGCATCCAGTTGCGCATCGAACTCGAGCACCTGATCCGCCTGCCGATGACGGGGGCGCTGGTGTTCAACATCCGCACCTACATGGCACCGCTCGAGGAGATCGCGCAGGTCCCGGCGTGGGCCGAGCAACTCGCCGACATCGTCGAGGAACTGCCCGCCGAGATCGCCGCGTACAAGGGCATCGACTCCTACCGCATGCCGGCGATGGCCTGGCTGCGCGAGCGGACGCGCGCCCGGGCCGCGTAGTGGCGCACCGGATTCACCGGCGGCCGGTACGGTGACGGAGGGAGGGTCTCCGGCGAGGGGAGAAGCGAGCGTGCGAGCGTGGAGCGGACCGGTCGACGGCGGCATCGCCGTCCTGGGTGCGGGCCTGAGCGGACTGTCGCTGGCGGCCCATCTCGCCGCCGTCCCGGCGCGACCCGGCCCGGTGGTGCTCGTCGACGACGGCGCCCGCGACATCCGTGACGCCGGCTGGGCGTTCTGGTCCCGCCGGTCCGGGCTGCTCGACGCGGCCGTCTCCGCGCGGTTCGCCCGGATCCGGGTCCATGCGGGCGGACGGGCCCGCACGCTCGGCCTCGGCCGGTACCGGTACGGCGTCGTCCGCGGAGCCGACCTGGCGTCGGTGGTCGGCGAGGTTACGGACCGAGTCGACGACATCGGGCTCCGCACCGGCCGGGTGACGCAGGTGCACGACGGGGCCCGCCCGCGTGTCGCCCTGTCCGACGGCACGGAGCTGCACCCCGAGTGGGTCTTCGACGGCCGGGGCCCCGACGCCGACGACCGGGGGACGAGCCCCGATGCGTGGCTGGACTTCCGCGGGTGGCGGATCCGCACCGAAGCTCCCCTGTTCGATCCCGACGTCCCCACCCTGTTCGACTTCCGCACCGATCAGCGCCGGGCGGCGTCCTTCGTGTACGTGCTGCCCACCGATACCCGGCACGCCCTCGTCGAGCACACGAGTTTCGCGCACCCCGACGGCGGGCCCGTCGGCACCGCCGCTCACGACGAGGCGCTCCGGGAGTACCTGGCGGCCGTGCTCGGCGCGGACGAGGACACCTACATCGTGGAGGCGGACGAGTCCGCACGGCTTCCGTTGGCGTCGCGGCCGCCCGCGCGGCGCAGCGGCAACATCGTGCGCATCGGCGCCGCGGGCGGAATGCTCAAGGGCAGCAGCGGATATGCGTACCAGCGGATCCAGTGCGACAGTGCGGCGATCGCGCAGTCGCTCGCCCGGCACGGGCATCCCTTCGACGTGCAGCCTGCTCCGTCCCGGTTCGCCCGGTACGACCAGGGGCTGCTGCGGGCCGTCGTCGAGCGGCCCGCGGTGCTCGAGCGCGCCTTCGCGGGGCTGTTCGACCGGTCCTCCGCGGAGCCGATCCTGCGGTTCCTCGACGAGGAGTCGACGTGGCGCGACGAGGCGGCGCTGTTCGCGTCGCTGCCCGCAGCCCCGCTGCTCAGGGCGATGGCCGGCCGCTGACCGTCCCCGGGTGGTACCGCGCGACCGGCCGCGGGCGACCCGGTCGGGCCCGGCTCGTTCGATCGGCGAGGTACCGCGCTTCGCCCTAGGGTTGGGCGCGTGTCGGACTCGGTGGGCGCAGCGCTGCTGGCGATCGCCGCGGCCTTGTGCATCGCGGTGGGTACGGTCGTGCGTCAACGCACGGCAGCCGGTGTGCCGGACGACGCCGTGGGCACGCTGGGCCCGATCACCGCTCTCGTCCGCAACCCCGTGTGGTGGCTGGGCACCGTCGCCGGCGTCGGGGGATACGCCTTCCAGGCCGCGGCGCTCGGCCGGGGCTCTCTGCTGCTCGTGCAGCCGCTGCTGGTGCTGTCACTCCTGTTCGCGCTGCCACTGGGTGCCCGCCTCGCCGATCGCAGCGTCGGCCGGAGTGAGTGGCTGTGGGCGGCGGCGCTCGCGGGGTCGGTCGCCGTGCTCGTGGTGCTGGGGAATCCCCGGCCGGGACTCGCCCGGGCCGAGCCGCTGCACTGGGTGCTCACCTGTCTCGTCGGTGCCCCGCTGGTGGCGGCCGGTCTGATCGCCGCCCGGCGGGTGCGCGGCGCGCGCAAGGCGCTGCTGCTCGGCGCCGTGGGCGGCGCCCTGTTCGGGGTCTCGGCCGTACTGACCAAGGGAGTGGTCGACATCGCGTCCCGCGGTGTGCTGCCGCTCGCCACCGCTCCCGAACTGTGGGCGCTCCTGCTCCTCGCCGCGGGGGCGGTGACGGTTCAGCAGGCGGCGTTCCAGGCCGGTGATCTGCGGGCGTCGTTGCCCGCCACCACCGTCCTGGAACCGGTCGTGGCGTCGCTGCTCGGTTTCGTGGTCCTGGGGGAATACCTCGACGCGGACCGCGCCATGAGTGTGGTTCTGGTCACCGCGGCGGCGGTGATGGTGGCCGCGACGGTCGCCCTCGCGCGGGGCGACGCGGCCGCGTCGTCCCCCGACCAGGCGGTATGTCCTCCGGGGGAATAGCCCGGCCGGCGGCGCCGCCTACGGTCTCGCGAACCTTCGACAAATCTCGCTCTTTGTTGGCATGAATTTCGGTGGCGCGGGGTACTCCCCGGTCCATGAGATCGACGAACCGAGAATCGGCCCTTCGGGGCGGTCCCGGCGCGTGGATCGAAGTGAGCGAAAGGTCGCAGACTTTCGTCCGGTCCGCTCGCACTGCGTGCGAGCCTGCTGTCAAGGAGAGCCCCGTGCCATTGTCACCTCACCCGCTCCGGCCGACCGTCGATGTCTGGAACTGGCAGATGCAGGGCTTGTGCCGCGGCGTCGACTCGTCGGTGTTCTTCTCGCCCGACGGCGAACGGGGCCGCGCGCGGTACCAGCGAGAGTCGAAGGCCAAGGAGATGTGCCATCGGTGCCCGGTCATCGAGCAGTGCCGCGAGCACGCGCTCACCATGGGCGAACCCTACGGAGTGTGGGGCGGGATGTCGGTCTCCGAGCGGGAGAAGTACGTGCAGTCCCGGAGACGGAAGATCGCGAGCTGAGCCGGATTTCGCCCGGCACCGACCCCCGGTCGGTGCCGGGTTCACGTCTCCGGATCCCCTGACGGCTCCGGGATGTCGCCGCCGCCGGGGTCGGCCCGGCCGTGGAGTCCGACCAGGCTGAGCACGTGGTGGGCGGTGCTGCCGGGTGGCGCCACCAACGTGACGGTGGAGTGCTGCTTGGCCGCGCGGTCGCGGGCCGTCGAGAGCAAGGAGACCCCGGCGGAGCCGAGGTTGGTGACCTCGCTCAGATCGACTGTCACCGACAGCGTTCCGCTGTGGGATACGGCGTCGAGGCACCCCTTGAGGATGGGCGCGGTGTCGATGTCGATGTCCCCCCGCACCGCGAGACGACCGGGTTCGGTTTCGGCGACGGCGAATTCGGGCGAGACCTCGGGACGGCCGACGATCGCGCCTTCCGTGAACTCGGTGACGACGCGGGCGCTGCGGGTGAGCCGGAACGTGACCGTCGCGGTCGTGCCCGTGTCGTCGCTGTCGACGACGAGGTCGTCGGCGAAGATCCGGACCATCGTGAGCCCGCGGCCGCGGCTGGTCGGTAACCGATGTGGCTCCGGGGTTTTCGCGGGGGTCTTCCAGCGGCCCCGGTCCCGCACGCGGACCCGGAGGCAGCCGTCGCCGTCGAGCGTCCCGTCGATGTCGACCGGGGCATGCCCGGCGTCGCCGCCGGAATAGGCGTGCTCGACGACGTTGGACACGAGTTCGGAGACCGCGTGCTCGACGGCCACAGTTCCGGCATGGTCGGCACCGATGCGCACGAGCCATCGCCGCAACGACGTCCGTGCCGACCTCGGTGCCTCCCGGTCGGCGTGGAGCCGAAGCTGCAGGGGATCCGGCATGGCCGTGCGCTGAGCGGCCACGATGGTCACGTCGTCGCTGTATCCGGTTTCCCGGAGCAGGAATTCGAGGATCTCCGCGCACACCCGATCCACCGTCCGGGCGCGCGTGTCCGGGATCGGGAACGACCGGCCGGCCACGCTCAGGGCCGCCCGCTCCGCGAGTTCGGCGGTGCTCGCCGGCGGGGGCCGGCCGGGGCGCTCGATCAGTCCGTCGGTGTAGAGCAGCACGACGTCGCCGGCGGCGAGGGCGTCGGTGGCGACGGGGAACGTCGAGCCGGTACCGATCGGCGTTCCGCCCGAGGGTGGGAGGTATCGGACCGCCCCGGCCGGGCTCGCCACCAGCGGCGGGGGATGCCCGCTCGTGCAGTAGCGGACCCGGCCGGTGGCGGTGTCGAGGACGACGACACAGACCGTCGCGGTGCGGGCGCCGGGGACGTGCGCCGAGAAGGCGTCGAGGGTGGACAGGGCGGCGGCGACGTCCGCGCCCGCGAGGATCTGCTGGCGCAGCACCGCGCGGAGCTGCCCCATCACGGCGGCGGCCTCGACGCCGTGCCCGACGACGTCCCCGGTGATGAGCACGAGTTCGCCGTTCGCAAGGGCCAACGCGTCGAACCAGTCGCCGCCGGCGGCCGTGTCCTCGGCGGCGACCAGGTAGGCGGCCGCCACCTCGGCCCCCGGCACGACCGGGACGGACGGCGCCAGCAACGCCTGCTGCATCACCGTCACCGCGTCGCGGGCCTGCTCGTACTTCTCCGACATCAGCTGGGCCCGTGCCTCGGCGCCGCGCCGGGCCAGGACACTGTCGGTCACGTCGGAGGCGAAGAAGAGCAGCCCGGCGACGCCGCGGTCGGGGTCGCGACGGGGGGCGATGGTGAAGTCGAAGTAGCGCTCCCGGACCACGCCGCTACCGTCGGTATCGATCTGCAGGCGCCACTCCTTGGCGGTCTCGGCGACGCCGGTCGCCGCCACCCGGTCGAGCAGCTCGAAGAACTGCTGGCCCTCGAGTTCCGGTACGACCTCGCGCACCGGCCGGCCGAGGAGGTCGTCGCGCCCCAGCAGCGCCCGGTAGGCGGCGTTGGTCGCGACGTACACGTGATCGGGTCCCTGCCACGCGCCGAGGGCGAACGGCAGTGCTTCGAACACGCGGAGAACCGTGTCCGGCTCTCCCGTGGCCGAGAACAGGTCCTCGCCTTCCGGCATGCCGTGTACCTTCTCCGGTTTCCGCGGTGAAGCGTCACCTTCAGTTCTATACCCCTCCGGGGCTTCGGTACAGCGGCGTGCCGGCCGGCCCGGTTCGTCAGCGCATCTCTCCGGCCCCGACGTACGGATTGAGGCTGGCGAGCGGTTTGCCCTCGGCGAAACGGGAGTAGCGGAAGTCGGCGCCGTCGACGGCGGCGTCGCTGCTGATGCCGTCGAGCAGGAGGTCGGCGGCGAGGCGGCCCACGGCCGGGGAGATCTTGTAGCCGTGGCCGCTGAAGCCCACGAGCAGGAACAGCCCCGGGGCGGGGGACGGCCCGATGACCGGGTTGTAGTCGGGGGTGGTGTCGTAGCACCCCGCGTACGACGAGGCGAGCCGCGGATCGGGCATGGCCGGCAGCAGCCGGTCCAGCTTCGCGATGGCGGTTTCCACGAACGGGTCGTCGGCGCGATTGACGTAGTCGTCCGGGTCGGCCCACTCCGGGGTGGAGTGGTCGCTGTTGCCCACCAGCAGGTCCCCGTTGGGCTCGCGCCGGATGTACTGCAGGTTCACCAGGTCGGAGAAGGTGGGGATGTCCGGGGTGGGTTCGCCCTGGTCGACCAGCAGGAGTTGTTCCCGCTGGGCCCGGATCGGGATGTCCACCCCGGCGGTCGCGCCGAGCGCCGGCGACCACACGCCGGTCGCGAGCACGACGGTGCCCGCGTGGATCTCGGAGCCGTCCGCGAGCCGCACACCGTAGACCTCGCCGCCGTCGCGCTGCAGGAGCGAGGTGACGGTGGTGCTCTGACGCACTCGCACGCCGAGGGCACGGGCGCGGGTGCCGTAGGCCATTCCGGTCATGTAGGCGTCGCCGTGGCCGCCGAGTGGTTCGTACGCGAAGGCCGCGAAGGGATCGAGGGCGATTCCGGGCAGCAGTCGGCGGACCTCGTCGGCGTCGATCGTCTCGACGGGCACACCGAGGGAGCGGTGCATCTCGACGTTGGCGGCGAGCGGGGCGGTGTTGTCGGGCCCGACGCCGACGACGTATCCGGTCTGCCGGAAGCCGATGTCGGTGCCGAAGATCTGCTCGGCCTCGGAGAAGACCTGCACGCCGTGCCAGGCCATCGCCGCCAGCGACGGAACGCCGTAGTGGCAGCGGACGATGCCGCTCGACTTGCCGGTCATGCCGGAACACAGAGTTCCGCGTTCCAGGACGAGAACGTCGGTTTCGCCGCGCTCGGCGAGGCACCAGGCCGCAGCCAGGCCCTCGAGTCCGCCGCCGACGATGACGATGTTCGCGGTTTCGGTCATCGTGCTTCCTCACAACTCGCAACAGGGGTGGTTTCGTGCTGAGAAACAGTGTTGCACGAAATGAAACAGTCGTGCCCGCCCCCATGTGACAACGACGTAAAACCTGCTGGGCGGCAACGTTCCATCGTTGACGCCGGTAGCCTCGTCCGCATGACCCCCGCCGTCCGCCCGGTCACCAGACGGGACATACCGGTCTTCGCCCGCACCCTCGCCGATGCGTTCTTCGACGATCCGGTGATGATGTGGATGTGGCCCGACGACGAGCGCCGGCGCCGAGGTCTGCCACGCATGTTCGCCGCGGAGGCGCGCCACCACCTGCTGGCGCACGGCGGACTCGAGATCGCCGAGGGTCCGGACGGTGCCACCGGGGGTGCGACCATGTGGGCGCCACCGGGCCGATGGAAGGTCACCGGCTGGCGGTCGGTCCTGGTCACCGCGGGAATGATTCACGCGCTCGGCGGCCGCGCCCGCGTCGGCGCCGAGGTCAACGGCGCGCTCGAGGATGCGCATCCGGCCGAGCCGCACTGGTACCTCTCCGCCATCGGGACCGGAAACGCCACGCGTGGAGGGGGATTCGGGAAGGCGCTGTTGCGGTCCCGGCTGGACCGCTGTGACGCCGAAGGCGTGCCCGCCTATCTCGAATCGAGCAAGGAGAAGAACATCTCCTACTACGAGCGGTTCGGCTTCCGGGTCACCGGCGAGATCGCCGTCCCGAACGGCGGCCCCACCCTGTGGAAGATGTGGCGCGCGCCCGTGACGCGGTGACTCGGCGCGCGTCCCGCCGAGCTGTTGATATGCAAGCAATCGCTTGCATATACTCGTCGCTCGTGGGAGATCTCTCGACGGTCACCGCCGGGCCCGACGGCGCGCGCAGCGCCCTGGGCCGGTTCGGGACTTCCGGATGAGCACGCCGGCCGAGAGTCCGAACGCCGTGGACGGTCACGGCCGCAAGACCGGCGAGTGGGCGGAGCCCGACCCGCACGGCGGGGTGATGATGGGCAACTACGTCGACGGTGAGCGCCACGGCACGTGGCGGCACTACTTCGCCGGCGGGGCGTTGCGTTCCGAGGGCGGTTACGACCGCGGCGTCCTGCACGGCCCCTGGACCTGGTACCGCGCCACCGGCGGCCTGCTGCAGCGCGGCGGGTTCGCCCGCGGTGAGAAGCACGGCCACTGGGAGCGCTGGACCACGGCGGGAACGCTCGTCGACAGCGGAAACTGGGAGCACGGCAGGAAGACCGGCGAGTGGACCTACTACGACACCGACGGGAGCATCAGGAAAACGACCACCCACCGGCCGAGGCTGCCGCGCGGGTGACCGAACGAGGGGGAGTGCGGTGACATCGACCTTCGACCGGGATCGAGCCCTGCTGATACGGCTGTGGCGCTCGTGGGCCGAACGGGCACGGGAATTGAGCGACGAGCAGTGGACGGCCCCGACCCGGCTGCCGGGCTGGACCGTTCGGGACCTCTACGTCCACGTCACACCGGACGCCCTGATCGCCCTGCTCGCCGACCCCGCGTCCGACGGCACGGCGAAGGTCACCAGCGCCGCGGAGATGCTCCGCGTCTTCAACGCCGACCCGGTCGCCGCCGAACCGATGCACCGACGGATCGCCGAGATGGTTCGCCGCGCCGCCACCGACGTCGGCCGGGGGACGCTCGTCGAGCGATTCGCCGTCGAACTGCCGCAGGCGTTCGATCGCCTGACCGGCCTCGGCCGTGAGACCGTCGTCCCACATCCTCTGCTGGGCTCGGTGACGCTCGGCGCGCTCCTCGACCTGGCCATCCTCGAAACGACCGTTCACCTGCTCGACGTCGTCGACACGGTCGGCGGACCGCCGCCCGAACCGGAGGCACTCGAACGCACCCGCAACGTGCTCGCCGCCGTCCCGGATGCGCGGGCCTTCATCGAGGCGGCATCGGGCCGGTCGGGCGCGCGGATACTGCCGGTGATGCGATGAGGCAACCGCGCATGTGACGCGGCACGGCTCCCGCGATCTCGTCCGCGTGCTCGGACTGCAGAGCAGCAACGTCAGCGCGACGGTGCGCAGCCTGGTCCAGCTGGGACTGGTGGCCCGCACGTCCAACCCCCGCGACGGACGGTCCCACCCCCTGCACCGGACGCCCCCGCCCCTGGCGGAACGCAACGACTACCTGATCCGCCGGATGTGGATCACCGGTGTGGCGCGCCTGCTGTCCGAGATGGAGCCGGACGACGCGGCCGCCCTCGTCGCCGTCGCCCCGCTGCTCGAGCGCCTGGCCGCGCTGTCCGCAGACCACCCGCTGGCGGGTTGACCGCTCGTTCCCGCGCGGCGCGCCGGCGGCGTATCCCGACCGGGCCGTGTCGGCTCCCCGGTGACGCCTCCGGCGAGCACTACCCTCGGGCACCATGACCGCATTCGACGACCTCGACGACTATCTCGCTCTCCCTCGCGTCACCGCGCTCGCGCTGTCGCCGGACGGGACCCGCGTCGTGATCGCCCAGTCCACCCTGGACGAGGAGGGGACCGGGTACGTCGGGGCGCTGTGGGAGGTCGACCCGCAGGGGCATGCGCCCGCCCGGCGGCTCACATGGGGTGCGAAGGGCGAGTCGAATCCCGTCTTCACCGCCGCCGGCGACCTGCTGTTCACCGCCGCCCGGGCCGACGGGACGGACGGCGACGACGCCCCTGCCGCGCTGTGGCGGCTGCCCGCCGCCGGCGGCGAAGCACAGCGCGTGGTCTCCCGCAAGGGTGGGGTGCGCGGCGTGTGGGCGGCCGAGGCGGCGGACCGGATCGTGGTGACGGCGGACGTACTCGGCCGCACCGACGGCGACGACGAGCGGATCCGGGACGCCCGCAAGAAGCGCAAGGTCTCCGCCGTGCTGCACACCGGATACCCGGTGCGCCACTGGGATCACGACCTCGGACCGGCCGAACCGCACCTGCTCGCCCTCGCGGACGGCCCACACGCGCCCCTGTCGGACCTGACCCCCGGGCCCGGAGGCGCCCTGCGTGAGGCGTCCCTCGACCTCGCCGCCGACGGCAGCTTCGTCGTCACCACCTGGTCGGTGCCCGGGCCGCTCGCGTCCCGCCGCACCACCCTGGTGCGCATCGACACCGACACCGGACTGCGCACCGTCCTCGTCGACGACGAGGCCGCCGACGTGTTCGCCCCCGCGATCGCGCCGGACGGCACCCGGGTGGCGTTCCTGCACGAGACGCACTCCGACCCCGAGACGGCGCCGCGAATCACTCTGCGGCTGTTCGACCTTCGATCGGGTGAGACGACGCAGCTGGTGCCCGGGTGGGACCGGTGGCCGACGTCGGTCGTCTGGCGGCCCGACTCCGGGGCCCTGCTCGTGACCGCCGACGAACACGGCCGCGCCCCGATCTTCCAGGTGGCGCTGTGGGCCGACGTCCCCACGCCGTTGACCACCGACGCCGCCGCCTACACCGACCTGCGTGTCGCGCCCGACGGAACGTGCGTCTACGCCCTGCGCGCCGCCTACGACACACCGCCGCACCCGGTGCGGATCGCGCTCGACGCCCCCGGCACCGTCACCGCGCTGCGCGCCCCCGCGGAGCAGCCCGAACTGCCCGGCCGCCTCACGGAGATCACCACCACCGCCGCCGCCGACGGCACCCCGCTGCGGGCCTGGCTGGCCCTGCCGGCCACCGCCGATCCCGACGCGCCCGCGCCACTGCTGCTGTGGATCCACGGCGGCCCGCTCGGCTCCTGGAACACCTGGTCGTGGCGGTGGAACCCGTGGCTGCTCGTCGCCCGCGGCTACGCCGTGCTGCTCCCGGACCCCGCGCTGTCCTCCGGTTACGGGCAGGACTTCGTCCAACGCGGGTGGGGCCGCTGGGGCAAGGAGCCCTACACCGATCTGATGGCCCTGACCGATGCGGCGATCGAACTACCCGAGATCGACGCCGAGCGCACCGCCGCGATGGGGGGATCCTTCGGCGGCTACATGGCCAACTGGATCGCCGGGCACACCGACCGATTCCACGCGATCGTCACCCACGCGAGCCTGTGGGCCCTGGACCAGTTCGGGCCCACCACGGACTCGGCCTGGTACTGGGCCCGGGAGATGACTCCCGAGATGGCGGTGGAGAACTCGCCGCACCTGTACGTCGCCGACATCGTCACCCCCATGCTGGTGATCCACGGCGACAAGGACTATCGCGTGCCGATCGGGGAGGGACTGCGGCTGTGGTACGAGCTGCTGTCCGAGTCGGGGGTACCCGCCGCCGCCGACGGCTCCACCGTGCACCGCTTCCTCTACTTTCCCGACGAGAACCACTGGGTGCTCAGCCCCCAGCACGCGAAGATCTGGTACGAGGTGGTCGAGGCGTTCCTCTCGGAGCACGTGCTCGCGCGCCCCCGGGAACTGCCCGAGGTGCTCGGCTGACGCGGATCGCGCCGGTGCGCGGCTGACGACGCGGATCGCACCGGTGCGCGGCTCGGGATTCGAGCAGCATCTCCGCCGGGGGGCGACGCTCACCCGCCCAGCATCCGCACCCGCTCCAGCACCGGGGCGAAGGCCTCGAGATACGGCCCGTGGACGGTGTAGTAGGTGAAGCCGTAGCGGTCGCGGTTGCGCAGGACCTGATCGGCCATCCGTTCCACCGTGCCGATCAGTGCGAACGGCGTGTCCAGCAGCTCCTCGACGCTCATCATCGGACCGTAGCGCTCGAGCAGTGCCCGCGCCGCGCCCTCTCGGTCGTCGGTCACCACGACCGCCTGGACCAGCACCTGCCACTCGAGGCGGTCCGCGCGGGCGCCGGCGCGCTCACGGGCGAACCGCACGCGCTCGTCGGCCTCGGTGGCCGTCGCGATGCGCAGCACCCCGGGCGCCTGCCCCGGCACCTGCACGGCACCGGCCACCCCCACGATGTCGGCGCGCTCGGCCGCCAGCTGCAGCACCCGGTCCCCGGTGCCGCCGATCAGCAGCGGGGGACCGGTGCCGCCGAACCCGCGCCGCTGGACCGGCTGCAGCGGTGCCAGGCCCATGCCGGCGCGCAGCTCGGCGTGTTGCGGGTACCCACCCTCCGCGAAGCGGCGCCCCAGACCGTCGATCAGGGCCTCGAGCCGATCGACGCGGCGGCCGATCGGCTCCCAGCCGATGCCGGCCTCGTCGAATTCCCACTTCATGTGCCCGGCGCCGAGGCCGAGCTCGAGCCGGCCGCCGGTGAGGACGTCGGTGGTCGCGACGTCGCGGGCCAGCAGCTCCGAATTCCAGAACGGGGCGTTGAGGACGAGCGTGCCCACCCGCAGCCGCTCGGTCGCCTGCGCCGCGGCGACGAGCGTGGGAAACGGCGCGGCGACCCCCAGGTGGTCCGCGGCGAACAGCGTGTCGTACCCGAGGGCCTCGATGCGGCGGCACCGGCCGGCGAACGCGCCGGCCGACTCCAGGGCGAAGACGTTCGTGGCGAAGCGGAACTCGTTCACATCTGTCACGGTGCCGTACCCGTGATCCGCAGTCCAGCAGGCCCGCTCCGGGTCCGTGGGGCGTGTGCAGGCGGTTTGCCTCCGCTGACTACGATTGCGGGGTGACCAGTGCGCCAGAGAACCACCAGAACCCCGCCGACGCCCTCCCCAAGAGCTGGGACCCCAGCACCGTAGAGGACGAGCTGTACCAGGGCTGGGTGGACGCCGGTTACTTCGTCGCCGATCCGTCCAGCGACAAGCCCGGCTACTCGATCGTGCTGCCGCCGCCGAACGTCACCGGAAGCCTGCACATGGGCCACGCCCTCGACCACACCCTGATGGACGCGCTGTCGCGCCGCAAACGCATGCAGGGCTACGAGGTGCTCTGGCTGCCCGGCATGGACCACGCCGGCATCGCCACCCAGACCGTCGTCGAGAAGCAGCTCGCGGTGGACGGGAAGGCCAAGGAGGACTTCGGCCGCGAACTGTTCGTCGACAAGGTCTGGGACTGGAAGCGCGAGTCGGGCGGCACCATCCAGGGCCAGATGCGCCGCATCGGCGACGGCGTCGACTGGTCCCGCGACCGGTTCACCATGGACGAGGGCCTTTCGCGGGCCGTGCAGACGATGTTCAAGCGGCTCTACGACGACGGGCTGATCTACCGGGCCGAGCGACTGGTGAACTGGTCGCCCGTGCTGCAGACCGCGATCTCCGACATCGAGGTCAAGTTCGAGGAGGTCGAGGGCGAACTCGTGTCGCTGCGCTACGGCTCCCTCAACGACGACGAGCCGCACGTGATCGTCGCCACCACCCGGGTGGAGACGATGCTGGGCGACACGGCCGTCGCGGTGCACCCGGACGACGAGCGCTACAAGCACCTGGTCGGCACCACCCTCGAGCACCCCCTCACCGGCCGGCGGATCCCCGTGATCGCCGACGAGTACGTCGACCCCGAATTCGGCACCGGCGCCGTGAAGATCACGCCCGCGCACGACCCCAACGACTTCGAGATGGGCCTGCGGCACAACCTGCCGATGCCCACCATCATGGACAAGGCCGGCAAGATCGCCGACACCGGAACGCAATTCGACGGCATGGACCGGTTCGAGGCGCGGGTCAAGGTGCGCGAGGCGCTGGCCGAGCAGGGGCGGGTCGTCGCCGAGAAGCGTCCCTACCTGCACAGCGTCGGTCACTCCGAGCGCAGCGGCGAGACCATCGAGCCCCGGCTGTCGATGCAGTGGTGGGTCAAGGTCGATGCGCTCGCCGAGGCGGCGGGCGACGCGGTCCGCAACGGCCACACCGTGATTCACCCGGCCAGCCAGGAACCGCGCTGGTTCGCCTGGGTCGACAACATGCACGACTGGTGCATCTCGCGGCAGTTGTGGTGGGGGCACCGCATCCCGATCTGGTACGGCCCCGACGGCGAGGTCGAGTGCTTCGGTCCGGACCAGACCGCCCCCGAGGGGTGGGAGCAGGACCCCGACGTGCTCGACACCTGGTTCTCCTCGGGCCTGTGGCCGTTCTCCACGATGGGCTGGCCCGACACGACGCCGGAGCTCGAAAAGTTCTATCCCACAAGCGTGCTCGTCACCGGTTACGACATCCTGTTCTTCTGGGTGGCCCGGATGATGATGTTCGGCCTGTACGTCGCGAACGACGAGGCGATCACCGCCGGCGGGAAGTCCGGCGTCCAGGTGCCGTTCAAGGACCTGTTCCTGCACGGCCTCGTGCGCGACCAGTACGGCAAGAAGATGTCCAAGTCGCGCGGCAACGGCATCGATCCGCTGGACTGGGTGGAGCGGTACGGCGCCGACGCACTGCGCTTCACCCTGGCCCGCGGCGCCAACCCCGGGAGCGACCTCGCCGTGGGCGAGGACCACGCGCAGTCCTCCCGCAACTTCGCCAACAAGCTGTTCAACGCGACCAAGTTCGCCCTGATGAACGGCGCCGTCGTCACCGAGCTGCCGGCGCGCGCTGCGCTCACCGACGCGGACCGGTGGATCCTCGACCGGCTCGAGCAGGTCCGCGCCGAGGTCGACGAGGCGTTCGAACGGTTCGAGTTCTCCAAGGCGTGCGAGGCGCTCTACCACTTCGCGTGGGACGAGGTGTGTGACTGGTACCTCGAGCTCGCCAAGGTGCAGCTCGCCGACGGCAGCGAGTACGCGGAGGGGACCAAGGCGGTCCTCGGCAACGTCCTCGACCAGCTGCTGCGCCTGCTGCACCCGGTGATCCCGTTCGTCACCGAAACCCTCTGGAAGGTGCTCACCGGCGGCGAGTCCGTGGTCGTCGCGTCGTGGCCGGGCACCAGCGGGGTCGCGGCCGACGCCGACTCCGCGCGCCGCGTCGAGGATCTGCAGAAGCTCGTCACCGAGGTCCGCCGCTTCCGCAGCGACCAGGGCCTCAAGCCGTCGCAGAAGGTCGCCGCGCGGCTCACCGAGATCGACGCCGCCGACCTGGCCGCCCAGGTGCCGGCCGTGCGGTCGCTGGCGCGACTGACCGAGCCGGCGGACGGGTTCTCCGCCACCGCCTCCATCGAGGTGCGCCTGTCCCGCGCCACCGTCACCGTCGAGCTGGACACCTCCGGCACCGTCGACGTGGCGGCCGAGCGTGCCCGGCTGGGCAAGGACCTCGCGGTCGCCGAGAAGGAGCTCGCGGGCACGTCCGCCAAGCTCGGCAACGAGGCGTTCCTCGCCAAGGCGCCCGCGGCGGTCGTCGAGAAGATCACCGCCCGCAAGCAGATCGCGGAGGAGGAGATCGCCCGGATCACCTCCCGACTCCAGGAGCTGGGGTCGGCGTGAGCGAGGACCGGTCCGCGGCGACGCCGGCGCAGCCTTCGCCGGTCGACCTGGCCGAGCTGACCCTCGTCGAGGCCGAACTCGACAAGCGCTGGCCCGAAACGAAGATCGAGCCGTCTCTCACCCGGATCGCGGCGCTGATGGATCTGCTCGGATCCCCGCAGCGCAGCTATCCGGCCATCCAGATCGCCGGCACCAACGGCAAGACGTCGGTGAGCCGGATGATCGACGCCCTGCTGACCCGGTTGCACCGGCGGACCGGCCGCACCACGAGCCCGCACCTGCAGCTGGCCACCGAGCGGATCAGCATCGACGGAGCGCCGGTCTCGCCGCGCACCTACGTCGACACCTATCGCGAACTCGAGCCGTACGTCGCGATGATCGACGCCCAGTCGCAGGCTGCGGGCGGCCCGGCGATGAGCAAGTTCGAGGTGACCACGGCGATGGCCTTCGCCGCGTTCGCCGAGGCTCCCGTCGACGTCGCCGTCGTCGAGGTGGGGCTCGGTGGCACCTGGGACGCCACCAACGTCGTGGACGCGCAGGTGGCGGTGATCACCCCGATCGGGCTCGACCACACCGAGTACCTCGGTCCCGACCTCCCCACGATCGCGGGGGAGAAGGCCGGGATCATCAAGAAGGCTGCCGACGACGGGCTGGTTCCCCGCGACACCGTCGCCGTCCTGGCCCAGCAGGAGCCCGAGGTGATGGAGGTGCTGCTGCGACGGGCCGTCGAGGCGGATGCCGCCGTGGCGCGCGAGGGCTCCGAGTTCAAGGTCCTGGCCCGGCGCATCGCCGTGGGGGGTCAGCAGCTCGAGCTGCAGGGCCTGGGCGGGGTGTACACCGACATCTTCCTGCCGCTGCACGGCGAGCACCAGGCCCGCAACGCCTCGCTCGCGCTCGCCGCCGTGGAGGCGTTCTTCGGCGCCGGCGCCGACCGGCAGCTCGACGGCGACGCGGTGCGCGCGGCGTTCGCGTCGGTGCTCAACCCGGGCCGGCTCGAACGGGTGCGCAGCGCCCCGACGGTCTTCCTCGACGCCGCCCACAACCCCCACGGGGCGAAGGCGCTCGCCGCGGCCCTGGCCGACGAGTTCGACTTCCGCAAGCTGGTCGGAGTGGTGTCGGTGATGGCCGACAAGGATGTGCCCGGCCTGCTCGACGCGCTCGAGCCGGTGTTCGACGAGATCGTCGTCACCCACAACGGTTCGCCGCGGGCCATGGACGTCGACGAGCTCGCCGACCTGGCCGTGGCCCGGTTCGGCGACGAACGCGTGGTGGTCGCGCAGACACTGCCCGACGCCCTCGAGACGGCCATCGCCATCGCCGAGGAGGTCGCCGAGCCGGGTGAGGCAGTATCGGGGGCGGGCGTCGTGGTCACCGGTTCGGTGGTGACCGCCGGCGCCGCCCGCACTCTCTTCGGAAAGGACCCCGCGTGAGCGAGGCAGCTGACAACCCCGGCGAATCGCCGGATCGGGACTCCGCCGTCCGGCCCCCGGCGAAGGACCCGTGGAAGGGACTGCGCGGCGTCATGGCCGGCACGCTCGTCCTCGAAGCCATCGTGGTCCTGCTCGTGCTGCCGGTCGTCGCGGTCATCGGTGGGGGGCTGACGTGGTTCTCGGGCGGCTACATCGTGCTCCTCGCCGTCGCGATGATCGCGGGCGCCGGGCTGCAGGGCCGGCCGTGGGCGCTCTGGTACAACCTCGCGCTGCAGGTGCTGACCCTGCTGGGCTTCGTGGTGGACCTGTCGCTCGGCATCGTCGGCGTGCTCTTCAGCGTGGTCTGGGGCTACATCCTGTACCTGCGCAAGGACATGAAGGACCGCGAGGCGCGGGGTCTGCTGCCGGGGCAGCGGGGCTGACCACTACGCTGTGCGCGTGACTGAGCGGACCCTGGTACTGATCAAGCCCGACGGCGTGGCCCGTCGTCATGTCGGAGAGATCCTCTCGCGCATCGAGCGCAAGGGACTCGACATCGTGGCACTCGAGCTGCGCACCGCCACCGAGGAGGTGGCCGCCGCCCACTACGCCGAGCACGAGGGCAAACCCTTCTACCCCGGCCTGATCGAGTTCATCACCTCGCGCCCGCTGGTCGCGGCCGTGCTCGAGGGCCCCCGGGCCATCGCCGCGTTCCGTCAGCTCGCGGGCGGCACCGATCCGGTGGAGAAGGCCGTTCCCGGCTCCATCCGCGGTGATCTCGGGCTCGACGCCGGGGAGAACCTGGTGCACGGCTCCGACTCGGTGGAGTCCGCCGAGCGCGAGATCGCCCTCTGGTTCCCCGCCCTCGCCGGGTCCTGATCCGTATCGACTGCCCCGCCACGGCGCCCTCCGGGGCGCCGTTGGCGTATCCACGGACCTCTGTGTGGGATACTGAGGTAGGTCGCCCCGCTTCGAGTGTTGCGGAACGACCGAACGACATCACGGATCGATGCCCGACATCGCTGTGACCGGGGACGCAGGAGACACCTCGCTCGGTTGCACGCTGGATGCACCGGCGCTCGATCCGCGATCCAGCCAGGCACCGCTCGGCCGTGCAGTGAAAACGGGCACCGGACGACCGCGCGATGCGAGACCGCACATCTCGCGCCTCCCGGTGCGAGCACACACAGACAGCGCCCTCGCGTGGCCGCGTCACATCGCTCGAGACGAGGATGGACGCGCCCGGGGGCCCGAGGAGACCTACGTGGCCGAACAAGCGCCGCCGAACGACAATTCCAACGAAGAGGGCACCGTGGTGCTGCCGCCGAAGATGCGCGTGCACGCCCTTGCCAAACTGCTCGGCCTGACCAGCAAACAGGTCATGGCCAAGGCCGCCGACCTCGGCACCGAGCTGCGCAGTGCCCACTCGAGCCTGCAGCGCGACCTCGCCGAACAGATCCGCGCCGCGCTCGGCGCACCGGCCGAGGCCGAACCGGTGCCCACCGCGGAAGCCGCACCGGAACCGGTGGGTGAGGCGCCCGAGGTGCCCGCCGGAGAGGCCGCCGTCGCGGTGCCCGCCGAGGTCCCCGTGGAGGAGCCGGCGGCCGCGGTCCAGGACACTACCGCTCAGGAACCCGCCGCGGAGTCCGTCGAGGCACCCGCGGCCCCGGCCCTGTTCACCGGCGTGGAGCAGGAGACCCCGGTGTTCGCCGCGCCGGAACCGAGCACCGCCGAGCCCGTCGTCAGCGCACCGCTGTTCCTGCAGCCGGAGGTCACCACTCCCGTCGAGGCCCCGCCCCGTCGACGCCGTTCCCGGCGAGCGGCCGAGGCACCCGAGCCCGCCGTCGCCGAGGAGGTCACCGAGGAGACCGCCGCGGTGGAGGAACCGGCCGAGGAGACCGCCGAGGAGGAGGAGCCGCGTCGGCGCCGTCGTGGCCGCCGTGGCCGTGGCCGTGGCCGCGGCGAACAGCCCGAGACGCAGGACGAGACCACCGCCGAGGAGGGGACAGCTGCGGCGGAGGCCGAGGAAGCGGAGGCCGAGGAGCCGACGGAGGCCGAGGAGCCGACGACGGAGGAAGCCGCGACCGCCGGGCCGGAGGCCGGGGAGGCCGAAGGCGGGGAGGCCGAGCAGGCCGAGGCCGAGCAGGCCGAGGCCGAGGAGGAGTCCGCGGAAGGTCCCTCGCGCCGTCGTCGCCGTCGTCGTCGCCGCAAGGGCAGCGCGGACGGCGCCGAGACCGTCGCCGAGGACGACTCGGTCCCCACCGTCGTCCACGAGCGCGAGCCGCGGCCCAAGGCCCGCGCCGCCAAGGACGAGGTGCAGGGCATCACCGGTTCCACCCGGCTCGAGGCCAAGCGCCAGCGCCGCCGCGACGGCCGGGACGCGGGCCGCCGTCGGCCCCCGATCCTCACCGAGTCGGAGTTCCTCGCCCGTCGCGAGTCCGTCGACCGCGTCATGGTGGTGCGGGAGAAGACCGGTGACGGTGCGCACCCCGGGAACATCACGCAGGTCGCGGTCCTCGAGGACGGCGTCCTGGTCGAGCACTTCGTGACCAGCGCCGGATCCGGTTCGATGGTCGGCAACATCTTCCTCGGCCGTGTCCAGAACGTGCTTCCCTCGATGGAGGCGGCGTTCATCGACATCGGCAGGGGCCGCAACGGCGTCCTCTACGCCGGCGAGGTCAACTGGGAGGCCGCCGGGCTCGGCGGCAACTCCCGCAAGATCGAGCAGGCCCTCAAGCCGGGTGACCGGGTGCTCGTGCAGGTCAGCAAGGACCCGGTCGGGCACAAGGGCGCCCGCCTGACCACGCAGATCAGCCTCGCCGGCCGATTCCTGGTGTACGTGCCGGGCGGCTCGTCCACCGGCATCAGCCGCAAGCTGCCCGACACCGAGCGCAAGCGGCTCAAGGAGATCCTGCGCGAGATCGTCCCGGCCGAGGCCGGCGTGATCATCCGCACCGCGGCGGAGGGCGTGAGCGAAGACGAGCTCGCCCGCGACGTGCAGCGCCTGCAGACGCAGTGGGCTTCCATCGAGGAGCAGGCCGCCAAGCTCGAGTCCGACGGCTCGGGGCAGCCGAAGACCCTCTACGAAGAGCCCGACCTGCTGGTCAAGGTGATTCGCGACCTGTTCAACGAGGACTTCTCCAAACTCGTCATCGAGGGCGAGAACGCCTGGACCACCGTCGAGAGCTACATCCGCACCGTCGCACCGGACATGGTGCCCCGCGTGGAGCGGCACGATCCCGACTCGGGTGGACGCGACGTGTTCGCCGCCCACCGCATCGACGAGCAGCTCGCCAAGGCGCTCGACCGCAAGGTGTGGCTGCCGTCCGGTGGCACGCTCGTCATCGATCGCACCGAGGCGATGACCGTCGTCGACGTCAACACCGGCAAGTTCACCGGGGCCGGCGGCAATCTCGAAGAGACCGTCACCCGCAACAACCTCGAGGCGGCCGAGGAGATCGTGCGGCAGATGCGGCTGCGCGACATCGGCGGCATGATCGTCGTCGACTTCATCGACATGGTGCTCGAGTCGAACCGCGACCTGGTGCTGCGACGCCTCACCGAGGCGCTCGGCCGGGACCGCACCCGCCACCAGGTCTCCGAGGTGACCTCGCTGGGGCTCGTGCAGATGACGCGCAAGCGGCTCGGCACGGGTCTGGTGGAGGCGTTCTCCACCACGTGCGAGCACTGCCACGGCCGCGGCATCGTCGTGCACAGCGAACCCGTCGAGGCCGGCGCGGCCGAGGACGGTGGGCGGCCCGCCCGTGCCGAGAGCGGCTCCCGGCGCCGCCGGGGCCGTGACCGCGGCACCCAGCCGGAGGCGGCGACGACCGAGACGGCCGCGCCCGCGCCGGTACCCGAGGTGGCGACAGTGGACGCGACCGTCAAGCGTGCCCACCCGGTGGCCCTGGCGATGGCTGCGCACCACGGGAACCACGACGAGAACCCGGCGGAATCCGGCGCCGAGCAGGCGCAGGCAGCGCCGGCCCAGCCGGCCGAAACACGCGAGGCTGAGCCGGCCGAAACACGCGAGGCTGGGCCGGTCGAAACACGCGAGGCTGGGCCGGCCGAATCACGCAAGGCTGGGCCCGCTGACACGCGCGAGGCGCGGCCGGCCGAAGCACCGGAGGCCGAAAAGCAGGCAGCGGAGCCGGCGGCCCGTCGCCGTCGCCGGGTCTCACGGGCCGCCGCGGCCCCGACGGGCGACGGCACCGGCGCCGGCACCGTCTTCGTGGTGCCCACACCGGCCCCCGCACCGGAGCCTGCGGCGGTGGCCGCCGCGCCGGTCCCGGACGGGGAGAACGCCGAGCCGGTGGTCGTT